>JALSLF010000340.1 GCA_026988445.1 Bacteroidales bacterium | reverse complement strand
ATGAAATCGGAAAAATGGGCTATTTTTTTAATATTTTCTTTCATTCTGATTATTGCTTCTTTTAATCTTACCGGTTCACTTACTATGCTGATTATCGATAAAAAGAAAGACATTTTTACCTTACAGCATTTGGGGGCGGAAAAATCATTAATCCGTAAAATTTTTCTTTTTGAAGGTTGGATGATTGCTTTTATCGGGGCAATTATCGGTTTGGTTTTTGGTTATGTAATTTGTTGGTTGCAAGATACCATAGGTATAGTTGAGCTACCGCAAGCTTTTGTAGTTCAATATTATCCTGTGGAGATGAAACTTGGTGATTTTGTTTCGGTGCTGCTTGTTGTATTATTAATCGGTTTAATTGCTTCGTATTTTCCGGTACGATTTTTAACGAAAAAGCATTTTAAGATTTAATTTTTCAACCTTTGGTGAAGAGCGGCAAATTTTAGTGATAATAATTACAGTATCGACAAAACACATATTAATTTGTGCATCAGCTTTTTTTCCGTAGGCTTTAGCCTACGGCTATTGATAACTACTCATTATCAGACTGTTGCTGTATGTTTTTAAAATATAATTACTTAAGTTTCGCAGATAATTTTATATAATATTATCGCTCTGAAAGAGCTGGTTATACTAACCCAAAGCGGAGCTTTGGGTTAAAAGTAAAACAATTAATCTGCGTCCTCCAGCCGGCGGACAAGGGGTAAGCGTATTGCAACAACTTGGGGCGTTGCCCACAAGTTAGTATAACATGGACTTTCAGCCCATAATTGCATTTATGCACATTTTGGATACATTATTATAAAACAAACATGTTTAACTTATTATGCTATATATAATAGAGTATATATCATTATTAACTATCTTGTTATTAAAATATTAGAAACAGCGAAACTTTAGTATAATTAAAATTAACTAAATTTGTGGTGAATATCATAAAAAAATATAATGAAAGGAACTTTAAATAAAATGCAAAGCCGGCTTGAACAACCGGTTCAATATATTTTACCGATTGGGAATGAGCTAATCGAAATGAATAACTTAATTGGTAAAGAACTTGAATTTATTTTCTCCGGTGCAATTTATTGTAAATCTTGCGGAAAAAAAACCAATAAATCGTTTAGTCAAGGATTTTGCTATTCTTGTTTTTTAACAGCCCCCGAAGCTGCCGAGTGCATCATGAAACCGGAACTTTGCCGTGCACATGAAGGTATTGCACGCGACATGGAATGGTCGGAAAAAAATTGCTTAACAGACCATTATGTTTACCTTGCCGTTTCCAGCGGATTAAAAGTTGGAGTAACCCGCAGCTCACAAATTCCAACCCGATGGATTGATCAAGGAGCTGCAAAAGCCATTAAATTGGCACTTACTCCTAACCGGCACACAGCCGGCGTAATTGAAGTAGCTTTAAAACCCTATTTAAGCGATAAAACAAGCTGGCAAAAAATGCTTAAAAATAAATATCCGGCAGATATAGACCTTGAAGAAGAAAAGCAAAAAGCTTGGGAGTTGTTGGATGAAGAATTACAAGGATATATTACCGAAGATGATGAAATTACTGAAATCAGCTATCCTGTAGAACAATATCCCACAAAGGTAAAAAGTGTAAATTTTGATAAAACACCCGAATTTAAAGGGAAACTAACAGGTATAAAAGGTCAATATCTGATTTTTGAAAACGGATTTGTACTCAACATCAGAAAACATACCGGATATGAAGTTGAACTAATTCATTAAAGCATATCCTACGGCTATTGAACCAACAATTAAACAGTAAAGGGCAAAATAAATCAATTTGCCTTTTTTTACAATATTAATCATCCATGAACATGCTAATAAACCGGAAATAAAAGCTGCTAAAAACCCAACAATAAGAATGGTAGAACTAATATTTTCAGATGCAGCCATACTGCCATCAAATAAATCTTTCAGGTTAGCACCGATGATTGGAATTAAAACCATCAAGAAGGAAAAACGTGCAGTTTTTTCTTTATTATTCCCCAATAATAAACCTGTTGAGATGGTTGAACCTGAACGCGAAACTCCGGGAATAACGGCAATAGCTTGTGCTACTCCAATAATAAAGGCATCTTTATAGGAAATATTTTTATCACGTGCTTTGGCATAATAGGTAAACGCTAACAAAGCGGCTGTTAAAATTAACATTAAGCCGACAAGTAAAAGATTACCGGTAAACAAACCCTCCACCTCATCTTTAAAAAATAAACCCACAATACCGACGGGTATCATCGAAACAGCAATTTTAAAAATATAATGCGTTTCTTCGTTCATTTGAAAACGAAAAAAACCACGAATTAAGTCCCAAATTTCCTTACGAAAAACCACAATGGTGCTTAAAACCGTTGCTCCGTGAACTACTACCGTAAAAACTAAACTGTCCGTAGCTTTTACGCCAAGTATTGCTTTTCCAATCTCTAAATGACCGCTGCTGCTAACGGGTAAAAATTCAGTTAAACCTTGAATTATTCCCAGAATTAATGCTTCTATCCAATCCATAATATCAAAAATACAGAAGCCCTGACAGAGATTTCAAAGTGTGTCAGGGCTAATTTATAAATTTATCAAATAAAACTATTCTTTTGGTTTTTTCATAATCGCCCAAATTTCAAACATAAAGCCAAACAATACAACAACAGGAGCAAGTACAATTCTTCTGAAACTGAATAATTCATCGGCATTAAATACATTCGGGTCTTTTGAGCCACCTCCCATCATTAACAAAAAACCAATGATAATTATCGTAAAGCCAATAATTAAGTATTTATAGTTTTCTTTGCCAAGTGCAAATTCTACTTTAGGTTCTTGCTCTTTTTTTGCCATTTTCGTATTTTTTTTTAACAAAAGTAATAATTTATTTTTTATTACTCATTTTAAACAAAATTTCTTTTTCTTTTTTGGTCAAACTATTATATCCGCTTTTGGATATTTTTTCTAAAATCTTATCAATAACTTCTTGATTAACCGCTTTTTGTTGATTATACTCAATATCGGAAGCGGGTTTATTCTTAAATTTATTTTCGGTAACACGCATTTTGGGCTTTGCTTTAAACCAAGATGCAATATCATTGGTAAATTTGCCAAACCATGCGGTAATATCCGAACCACTTTTTATTTGCGTAGCAAATAAAAACCCAAACAAAGCTCCACCAAGGTGCGCTATATGTCCGCCGGCATTTCCTCCGCTAATACTTAATAAATCCAAAACTACAACAAAAATGGCAATATATTTAATTTGTACACGCCCGATAAACATCAAAATAATACTGTAGTCCGGCACAAACGCAGCAATGGCAATTACTACCGCATATACAGCAGCAGATGCTCCCAAAGCATAAGAATAGGGTACTGACTGTGAAAAAGCCGGAAAAACATTATAGGCAAGTATGTATAAAGCAGCCCCACTTATCCCGCCAAGAAGATATACATTTAATAATTGTTTGGAACTTAAAAATTCTAAAAATATTTTGCCAAACCAGTACAGCCAAAGCATATTAAATAAAATATGCAAAAAATCGTAATGCAAAAAAGCATAGGTGATTAGTGTCCAAGGTCTATACAATAATTTACCTAAATCAGCAGGTACCGCTAACCAGTCAATAAGTCCTAAACTTTCTGCACCGGCGCCTGTAAACAAGAAACTAAACAGACCGATAATATTAATTAATAAGAATACGGCAACATTAATAAAAATAAGCCGGATAATTATATTACCGCTATAATACATTCTTTTAACTTCTTCAAACATAATTTTTTATATTTTTTATCAAGATAATAACAAAAATCTTACCTGCGTAAAAAAAATGCCATTATGTCAGCCAGCGGTTGTTTTGATTTTTCCGCCACAATAAAATCATAATAATTCCGAACAACATTCCGCCCAAGTGTGCAAAATGTGCAACATTATCATGAGGATTATTGGAAAGCCCTGACCAAAGTTCTAAAGCACCATACATAATTACAAAATATTTTGTTTTTATCGGAATGGCAAAATACAGATAAATTACCGAATTAGGCCAAGTCATTCCAAAGGCTAATAATAAACCGAAAACAGCTCCGGAAGCACCGACAATTAAAGGAGCATTCATATAATCAGCCCGGTATTGATTCATAAAATAAATGGCTTGTTGCAATGCTTTGTTGGGTTCGGTTGCCACCAAATGATTGTAATTATTTAAAAATTGTGTGTAATGATTTTGAATATCGTAGGAAGCAACTCTAAAATTTGAAGATTCCATAAAAGTTTTAAATGCTTCAAGACTGGGATTTGCCAAAAAATGGTCAATTGATGCCAAAACCGGGCTCATATCAAAATATACTATGGTATAATGCGTTAAGGCAGCTCCAAAACCGGTTATAAAATAGTAAATAAGAAAACGTTTAGGTCCCCAGTAGTTTTCCAATGTATTTCCAAACATCCAAAGAGCAAACATATTAAAAAACAAATGCCCAAAACTACCGTGCATAAACATATAGGTAATAAATTGGTAAGGCTCAAATTTTTCAGAACCCATAAAATGCAGCCCGAATAAATCGTTTAAATCAATCCCCATGCTATTATATAAGCTAAAATAAGCAAGAAAAGCCAAAGTGTTGATTATAAGTAAGTTTTTAACTACAGGCGGTAATATTTTGAACCCTCCCGGTCTGAATTGATTTCCGTTCATAAATATATTTTTTTACAATATTGCTAATTTTCTGTGAACTGTACTAAAATGAATGCCGAAATTAAGAAAAATTAACAATTATTGGAAGTTCTTATCTGATTTATCAAGGAATACCTGTTTTGATTGATAAAATAAAGGTACTGAATAAAGAAAAAATATAAATCTACTTTAACTTTTCTAAATCTCTTATTAAAAAACTGTTGCGGTCAAAAGCAATAAGGTTTTCATCGCGGAGCTCATTGAGGATAGCTGTTGTTTTTTGCCTTGAAATAGCATTTAAACTGGCTATGTCCTGATGTGTTAAATGATGTTTAACAAGTATTTCTGTTCCAACTTTTTTTCCTCTTTCTTCGGCAAGTTCTTTGATAAATTCAATAAGGCGCGTACGCGCACTTTTACCAATGAGTGATTCTACTCTGCGTTCTACTCTACGAAGGCGTAAACCAATTATTTTCATCACCTTTAAGTTGAGTTTCGGATTCATACTCATCATTTGCACCATTTCTTCTTTTCCCATAGCACAAATCAGAACATCATCGTCCATGGCTTGCGAAAAATCACTGCGTTTTGAATCTTCGTCAATTAAACCCAATTCGCCAAATATATCACCGGGCCATAGTATTTTTTTTATTATTTCTTTACCTTCCTCAGTATAACTAACAATTTTCACCCTTCCTTTTTTTAAAAAAAATACGGATGATGAAGGAGTTTCCGGATAGTAAATAAATTGTCCTTTTTGAATGGTTTGCATTCGCGTCATTTTTTCTACGCGTTTCATTTCATCGGGTTTCATCCCTTTAAAAAGGTTAAAATTTTCTAAATACCAAAGCTTAGTGTTTGTTGATGCCATGATTTATTTAATTTGCGATGTACCAAAAACCATTTAATTTTTTTAAAATTAAATCTTTTTTTAAACCGGTAGGTTCTTTTTTATAAATTGCCTCATCTTTTGTTTCGTTATAAAACGGGCTAAGTTTTTGAGCAGCTTTTAATGCATTTAACAAGTTTTCAGCTTTCCCGTTCTCTACAAAATACTTTATTAATTCTTCTAATGATTTTTTTTGAGTCATCTGCTCTAAATCATCGGGGTAAACATAGGTATTAAAAAAAGTCGTATAATTTTCGGTTTCCATCATTTTAATCATATCCGGAAGGGCTGTTTCTATAGTACTTCGTGGATTTTGTTTTACTTTTTGAGTTGTTTTACAAGCCGTTGTACCTATGAAAAACAATAATGCAATTATAAATAAATGTTTCATTACTTTAAAGTATTTAAGTTTTGATTAGTAAATATACTAAAATTATCGAGAAATTTATTTTGTTTATTTTTATCCCTTATTATTTCCCTTGTATTTCTTTAAATAAATCTATTAAATCTTTATTGGGCATTTGTCCTTTTTTATGATGAAAATAATCCGCAAACAGTTCTTCTATATTTTTATTAATATCAATATTATTCATTTCCCCCCGTATATTCGCTGCTGATTTTACTTTGGGGATAATATTAATAATGTACGGATGTGCATTTTTTAATTGTTTACGTTCTTCTGCAGTTAAATAATTATCGCTTTCAATAGTTAATTCAATTAAGTTTTCTTGATGTTCGGTAAGCCATTCTACAGCTTTATCAATGTCATCAAAAGTTTTACGTACTAATTTCCTGCCGGATTTTAAAGCGACATGCGAAATTTTTGCTTTTTTATCCGGCGCTACATCAATAATTTGAACATACTTTTCTTGATTAGCTTCGCTAAAACTATACGAAACCGGACTTCCTGAATAAACTACAGGACAAGGTTCAAGGCTTATGATTTGTTTGCGGTGCAAATGTCCTATGGCTGCATACTGAATTTGTGAAGGGATATTTTCGGGATATAAGGCTTGCACTCCGCCAATATGTAAAATTGATTTTTCATCATCGGGTTCTTCCTGTAGTTTCGTACCTTTTTGGGTAAAAAACATGTGCGAAAGCAAAATATTCACTCCTTTATTGTCGCAATGTTCATCGGCAATTTTTTGCCAGTTGCTTTGCAAAAGGTTTCGTAATTCAATTTCTTCGTCCTGAATATCTAAGTACTTTTTCATCCGAAATTGATTGGCGTACGGATTTAATATTATTCGTAAAGGATAATCGTAATGGGGCAGTTTCAGTTCAATAAATCCGGCTTTGCTTTGTAAAAGTTCTACTCCTGATTCATTTTTAAAGGGACGTATTTTGGTAATCGGATATCCTGCTAAGATAATTGCCAGTTCACGCGCTAAGGGGTCGGGGGCTTCAATTCGATCGGGGGAGTCATGATTTCCGGCAATAGCAATTACAGGACAAGTGCCTCCGCGACTTAAGTTTTTTAATGTCCGGTAAAAAAGTTCAACCGCTTCAACAGGCGGATTAAAAGTATCGAACAAATCGCCGGCAATAAGTATTGCATCCACTTTTTCGTTGTGGGCAATAGTAGTGATTTCATTTAACACTGCTTCTTGTTCGTCAAAGCGGCTAAAAGTATCCAGTTTTTTGCCCAAATGCCAATCGGATGTATGAAGTAGCTTCATGCTAATTAAATAAATAGATTATTCCAAAACTCAAATTATTGCTGTACCAGTTCGGATTGTTTTTAATGGGCAAAAAACTATAATCAAAACGAACATTAAAAGCCGTTTTATCGGTAAAAAAATAACTTCCCGATGCGATTGCACTAAATTGAGTATCTTTAACATCCACAACACCTTCGGGGTATTCTTCGCCCAAGCTCCACATTCTTGCTTTAATCAGATAAGAAAAAGCCAAGCCTAAATCTAACTCAACATGTTTTACCGGCATAATTTTAAGCATTACCGGCAACTCAATGTACGATAGTTTGGTTTTAAATATTTCCACTCCGTTAATATTTTCTTTAGCTCCTTTGGTTATATAATACAGTTCCGATTTTATGCCTATAACATTTCCCAAATCCCGTTCAACGGAAAATCCTGCATAAAAACCTAATTTATCGTAACCACCTTGTGTATCACCATCAATTTGGCTGGCACTAAGCCCTGTAATTAATCCGCCGGTAAATTGTTGGGCATGTAAAGAGCCGGTTGAAAAAATCAGAATAATAAAAAATAATCGGTTTATATTTTTTTTCATTTTCATAGTTTACAAGTTTAAAAACTTAAGCTGAATAATGCGTAATTCAGCTTAAAAATACGAAAAAATTCTTACAATCGTATTTCTTCAAAATTATGCCCGAAAACACCCATAACTTTTGCCACTGAAATAAATGCACGATCATCGGTTTCTTGAACAATTTTTAAAATATGTTGTTTGTCTGTTTTACGAGCAATTACCATTACTACTTCAATATCTTTTTTACTGTACCAACCGTATGCTTTCAAACAGGTAACTCCTCTGCCTACTTCCTCAGAAATACGTTCGGCAATTATTTTACTGTAACGCGAATAAATCATTATTTGAAAGGATTGTTTGCTTCCATCTAAAACCAAATCAACGCTATAAGATGCTACTGCCATAACTACATATCCGTACACAATTTTTTCTACATCGTGAAAAAGAAACCAAGAAGATGCAATTACCACCACATCAATATAAAGAAAAACCCTGCCGGGGCTGATATTTTTATATTTATTGATAATTAATGCAATAATATCCGTTCCACCGGCATTCCCACCATGCATAAATGCGATACCCACACCAACTCCACTTAATCCGCCACCAATTAGTGCTGCCATAAAAGCATCGTTTACCAAGGGCTTTGAAATTAGGTTTTGTAGAACGATAAAAAAGAAAGAGCTAACCAATATTCCGTAAATAGTATTAATGCCGAAATGAGCACCAAGAATACGTATTGCAATTAGCACCAAAACTATGTTTACCAACAAATTGGTATAACCTACTTCAAAACCGGTAGCAAAATAAATTAGCGAACCCAAACCGCTAATACCACCACCGATTATTTCGGAAGGGATTAAAAAGGCAGTCCAACCAAATGCAAAAATAAATAAGCCTACCGTGATGAAAATGTATGGCTTAATAAAGTTCATTATCTTCTTCATACGAGTTGGTTTGATGATTTTAGTTTATCAATATGCAGTACAAAGCTAATTATCTTATGTTGGAAAAATGGTTCTTATTTGATAAAATTTCTTTTTTTGTCGTATTTTTGCAAAATAATAATCCAAAAAAGAATGTCGTTAATATTAAATATAGAAACAGCTACCGAAGTTTGTTCGGTTAGTTTTTCAAAAAACGGGCAAGTAATTGCCTTGAAAGAAAATTTTGAAGGTTTATCGCATGCAAAACTTTTAACTGTGTTTATTGATGAATTATTAAAAGAAAATCAGTTAAAAGTTAAAAATTTTGACGCAATTGCCGTGAGCATGGGGCCGGGCTCATACACCGGTTTACGCATAGGTGTTTCGGCGGCAAAAGGTTTGGCTTATGCAGCTGATTTACCGCTTATTGCAATAAGTACTTTGCAGAGCATAGCATTTGGTATTACCCAAGAGCCTAATAAACTAATTAAGCGTGATGCATGGATATGCCCAATGATTGATGCCCGTAGAATGGAAGTTTATACTGCATTTTTTGATACGCTTAATGTGCAGAAATCGGATATTTCGGCAGATATTATTGAAAAAAACTCTTATTTAGACATTTTAAACGAAAGGCAAGTTGTTTTTTGCGGAAACGGAGCTAAAAAATGTAAAAAAACAATCGCACACCCCAATGCTTTATTTATTGATAATCATGTTTGTAGTGCCAAATATTTGGCTCCGCTTTCTGATACAGCTTTTCGTGAAGAAAATTTTGTAGATGTTGCGTACTTTGAACCTTTTTATCTAAAAAATTTTATTGCCACGGTTCCTAAAAAAAATATTTTCAAGTAAGATGTTCACTTATTCGCTTTGGGCAATGAAAAAATAAAATTTGTTCCTTTTCCTTTTTCACTTTCAATACGGAATATCCCTCCGTTTGCTTTAATAAACTCAAAGCAAAGTTGCAAACCTATGCCGGTACCTTTTTCTTGTTTGGTGCCAAAACTTGAAAAATTAATATCCTTATCAAGTGCATATTTTAATTCTTCTTCGTTCATACCCACCCCATAGTCACGGACAGATATATCAACAAATTCACCCATAGTTTTAGCCGAAATATCTATTTTACTGTTTTCGTATGAAAACTTTATTGCATTTGACAATAAATTTCTAAAAATAGTATCCAGCATATTATAATCGGCACGCACCCAACAATTATCTTCAATGGCTATGTTAAAATTAATCGATTTCTTTTTTGCTGTTTCAAATAATAAATCATAGCTTTCTTGTACAACATTTTTTAAATTTATGTTTTGAGGCTCAAAATTAATTTTCCCTTGTTCATTATTTGCCCAAGTTAAAAGATTTTCCAGAAGATTAAAGGCAGATACAGAACTGTCTTTTACGGAATTAAGTAGTTTTTCACGGTTTTCCTCGCTAAGTTCTTTATTAAGGGCTAAACTTATTACTGAGTTTATTGTACCTAAAGGGCCACGCAAATCATGACCAATGATTGAAAACATTTTATTTTTAAACTGTGTTGCTTTTTCTAATTCTTTGATATTTTTTTGCAACTGCAGGGTTTTTTTCTCAAGCTGAACTGTACGCTCGTTTAATAAGAGATTTATTTCGGTAAGGTTTTTACTTTGAACAAATAGCTCTTCTTTTTGATGATTAATTCGTTCATTTTTTTCGAGTAGTAATTTTTGACTATCCAAAAGTTTTTTTCTTGTTTGCAAAAGTTTCAACACCAAAATTCCGGTAATAGCTAAAACAATGAGTAAAATGCTTAAAAAAATACTTTGTAAGCGAATTTTATTTTGTTTTGCTTTTATTTCCAAGTTTTTCACTTGTTCCTCTTTTTTTAAAATAGCATTTTCTCTTTCTGCTTTTTCTATTTCATATTTAGCCTGCATTTCAGCTATTTGTTTACCATGACTTTCGTTAAAAACACTATCTTTTAAAGCACTTGCTTTTTTGTAAAATATCAGAGCATCCAATAAATTATGCTCTTTTTCGGCAATATCGGAAAGCAAAAAATAAATATCTTTAATAATATCTTTATAATTTTCTTCTTTACTTATTTTCAGACATTCAAAAGCATATTTTTTTGCCGGAGCGTATTTATTTAATTCAAAATAGGTTTGTGCTAATCCTTGCAAAGCTAATGCCCAATGATGCCGTGTATTTACCTCTTTGGCAGTATTTATAGCTAAATTATAATATTTTACTGCTTGCCCATAGTTCTGCATCAACATATAAGCTTTTCCAATATTACGGTAACTAAAAGCCATCCCGATTTTTTTGGATATTTTCTTATAATTTACCAATGCGCTATCGTAATATGCACGGGCATATTCATATTCTTTTAATTTCAGATAAACTTCACCTATATTAACATAAGCATAGGCAATACTGTAAATATAATCTTCTTTTTTTGCAACTTCCAATGCCTCTTTAAATTCACTCATCGCTTTATCCAGTTCACCCCATTCAAAATAAATAAGTCCTATATTACTCATTATCAGGCTTAATTTTTTATAGTTACCGGACGCATTGGACAATTGAGCAGCTTCATTAAAATACTTTAAGGCTGAATGAAAGTTGCCGTATCCCCAATATACGGCACCTAAACTATTCACAATATTTGTCAAAATGGTACTGTCTTTTTTAGCTTTCGCTATATCTAATGATATTAAATAATGTTTTTCAGCTTCTTTTAGTTTTCCCATTCGCCATAACATTACAGCAACAGCTTGTTCTGATTTTAGAATGCCTAATGTATCGTTTTTTGATTTGCTGATAAGTAGTGCTTTTTTATGTGCCCCAAGTGATTGTTGAAAACTGTCCACTCTATAGTACAAAGTTCCTATATCATAGTATAAATCAGCCAGCTTATCAGAGCTGTTTGTTTGTTCGGCTAACTGAATAGCAGATAAGTAATAACGTAAAGCATGATTATAATCATCATATTTTCGCAAAACACTTGCTTTATTGGCTCTTGCTGCTATAATGAGTTCAATTTCATTAAGTTGATTAGCCAAAAATAAAGCTGTATCGGCATAAGCCATTTTATTAATGGAATCATCTTGGGGGGTAATCGAACTTAAATCAATATATAGCCAAACTTTTTCTTTATTATCGGTGCTCGAAGCAATCTTGTGTAATAAACTGTCTGTTTGTGCACTAATAAATAGAGCGTGTGTGAGTAATAAAATAGCAATAATAACTTTTTGCCTTAAATACATGTGTATAAATCCTTTAAAATCTAATTGTAGTATCTATTCAGTTCACTTTTGAAAGTTTAGGATTAAAAAAGCATAAATGCAATAACAAATTACTCAAAAACAATAAGTAGCTCATTTTTTTCAACGGCTTGTCCTTTTTTGCATTTCACGGTTTTAATTTTTGCATCAGTCTCAGCTTTTAAATTATTTTCCATCTTCATGGCTTCCAAAACCAGCAATTTATCACCTTCTTTTATTTCATCACCTTCTTTTACTAATACATCCAGAACTAATCCGGGCATTGGCGCTTTTAGTTCTTTCATTTTTTTTGCCGATAAATTATCCATGCCCATTTCTTTAAGCAAAATATCTAATTCGCTCAATGCGTGTACTGAAAAATTTTTTCCGTTAATTTTCAGCTTTAATATTTTTGCTTCTTTATCAATTTCCGAAATTTCAATATTGTATGATTTATTATCTTTTAGTATATGGAAGTTATTTTGGTCAATGCTTAAAATATCAGCTTGAAATTCATGGCTATTAATGGTTCCTTTTGCAAAGGAGCCGTTTTTTGTAAAATCAAGCGTAAAGTCTTTATTTGCAACATTAATTTTTATCATGGTTTTTATTTTTTTTTGTAAATTTAAAAAAAAAACGCAAACCCAATAAAAATACTAAGCTAAAGTTTTAAAAACGGCTATTGCAACATCTATGTTACCGGTTTCATCATAAAAAGGAACGCTTACACTTAGGTATTCATTGTTTTTTTTGCTAATTGTATTAATTATTTCAAACTGTGGTTTATCCAATTGTATTAAATGTATCTTCTCCTGTTTCAGGCTTATACTCCCATTGGATTTTTTGGAGTCAATAAATTGGAGCGTACCTGTTTTAACAATTAAGTTTTGTTCTAAGTCTTTAAAAACTCCATTTGTTTTAGCTCCTACTACACTGTTAATAAGCCAACAGTTTTCTTTTTCTTCCTCATAAATAAAGCGGCGATAATCACCATGTGGAATATAAATGTGCTCTTTTTCTATGCTGCGATTGTAAAAATAAGCTTCGGCGATAATTTTTGTTTTACCGGGTAAAGTATTTACCTCAACCTTTTTGCGTATATAAGAAGATTTTTCAATATTGTCCGGATGATAATCCTCAATTTTATCCAAAGCAGGTAATTCTTTTCTATCCAGTTCATATAACTCGCCAAAAACAATATCATCACCCTGAACAATTCCGGGAAACTGACCAAGAAAATAAATTTTTGCTTTAATAAAAGCAGGTCCCAGATATTTTGCCCCTTCAATAAATGGTGATAGAGTCATACCCTTTAGTAATCCACCATATACAAAAAGTGTAATTGTATTTTTGTCCATTCTTTAAAATATCTTTTGATAAATGTTTAAGCCCTTACTTTTTATAGCTGCCAAAAGTATAATAATTTGTTTGCTTTGACAAAAGGCAAATAATTAAAAATTGTTAATTCATCAAGATTTTATTATTTTTGAACATAAACATACTGTAAAAATAATTTTAAACGTTTTCATTTTACTATGATAAAACAAAAAAACACTTTGTATATTGTGTTTCTAAGCACAATTTTACTTTTTTCTTGCTCTAAATTTGAAGAAGGTCCAAAAATCAGTTTATTATCGAAAAACAAAAGAATTTCGCGAATATGGAAAGTTGAATACAGCATAAATTTATCGGATGGTATTGAACATTCGGCTGATTTTGAAGGATGGACTTTTGAATTTTCAAAAGACGGTACTTATAATCAAACAATTATATACGGAGAAAGCCAAACGACTATTACCGGTAACTGGGAATTTATCGGCGACAATCAAATTCGTTTAAATTTTAATGCTGCAGGTGAAGAGCAAATTGATTTTTATACAATAATGCGCCTAAGTAAAAAAGAATTGTGGCTAAAAGATGAGAAAGAAGAAATTCATTATTATTCGGAATAATTATTATTCTACATTTTCACCTCTCTTTATATGATAAGCTATC
>JALSLF010000339.1 GCA_026988445.1 Bacteroidales bacterium | reverse complement strand
TAAAACTATACTTTTTGTAATTTGTCGCTCTTTGAAATTCAAATTTTGATTATTAATTCAAATATATTGATAAATTAAAAATAGTTTTGAATAAGAACGAAACATTTGTAATTTTGCCAATTAATTTCAGGATTAAACTATGCAAAAAGTAATTAGCGGAATACAACAAGTAGGTATCGGAATCCCTGATATTTATGAGGCTTGGGCTTGGTATCATAAATACTTTAATATGGATATACCTGCTTTTGACGATGCCGGTTGGGCTGAATTAATGTTGCCTTATACAGGAAATAAACCACAAGAACGACATGCTATTCTTGCATTAAACATGAAAGGAGGCGGTGGTTTTGAAATTTGGCAATACAAAAGTCGTACTCCTCAAAATGCATCTTTCGATATAAAATTAGGTGATTTAGGTATTTTTGCCGTAAAAATCAAAGCCGAGAATGTTGAAAAAGCATTTAAGCAATTTAAAGACGAAAATTTAGATGTATTAGGTGAAATTTCTATTGATCAACGTGGGAAAAAATTCTTTTTTGTAAAAGATCCTTACGGAAATATTTTTCAATTAGTTGAAAATAATCAATGGTTTACAAAAAATCATGCGAACATCGGTGGGGCTGATGGGGTAATACTTGGTGTTTCGGATATTGAAAAATCAATGGAGTTTTACGCTAATTTATTTGACTACGATACTGTTTTATATGATTCTAACGGTAAGTTTGATGATTTTTCCGCTTTACCCGGTGGTGAAGAATCTTTTCGCAGGGTTTTGCTAACTCATTCCGAACCACGAAAAGGACCTTTTAGTAAATTGTTTGGCTCAAGTACCATAGAATTGGTTCAACGCACATCCGGTTCTTCAAATAAAATTTATAAAGACCGTATGTGGGGCGATTTAGGTTTTATTCATTTATGTTTTGATGTGGGTGGAATGAATATTTTTAGAGAAGAATGTAAAGCTGCCGGTCATGCTTTTACGGTAGATAGTCGTCGCCCAAACGGTGTAGAAGAAGAAGTTTTTGATATGGGAGAAGCATCCGGCGATTTTGCCTATGTTGAAGACCCTGACGGAACTTTGATTGAATTAGTAGAAGCCCACCGAATACCTTTGTTGAAAAAAATCGGTTGGTACTTGAATTTGAATAAAAGAGACCGGAGCAAGGCATTACCTAACTGGATGGTTCGGATGTTGGCTCTAAAAAGAGTTAAAGAAGTCAAGCCCTAAAATATACCTTATACTTATCGCCAACTAAAAATTTAATTTACAATGATACAAGAACTGACAAAAGCCATTAAAGGCAAAAATATAATTGAACAGTTGCAATATTTATCGAAGAAATTTAAGGGTAAAATTGCTTTTTCAACCAGTTTTGGGCAGGAAGATCAACTAATTTCTGATTTGATTTTTGCAAATAATATAGATATTAAGGTATTTACACTTGATACAGGGCGTTTTTTTGAAGAAACTTATAAAGTTTGGAACAAAACGCTTGAAAAATACGGAAAAAATATTCATGCTTATTTCCCTGATAAACAAGAGGTGGAAAAAATGGTCTCTGAAAAAGGACCTTATAGCTTTTACGAGTCGGTTGAAAACAGAAAAGAGTGTTGTAATATCCGCAAAGTAAAACCTTTAGCAAGAGCATTAGATGGTATTGAATTGTGGATTACAGGCTTGCGTGCCGAACAATCGCAAGCACGGCACGATTTAGGATGGTTTGAATACGATAAAGCCTTTGAGGTAATAAAATTTAATCCATTGCGCGATTGGAAACTTACCGAAGTGGTTGATTATTTAAAGAAAAATGCGGTACCTTATAATATTTTGCATGATAAAGGTTTTGTAAGTATCGGTTGCTCGCCTTGTACACGCGCAATTAAGGAAGGTGAAGACATTCGTGCAGGAAGATGGTGGTGGGAAGATAAAACCAAAAAAGAATGTGGTTTGCACGACCCTAATGAAACGGCTAAAATTGCCATTGAAATAAAAAAAATATAA
>JALSLF010000338.1 GCA_026988445.1 Bacteroidales bacterium | reverse complement strand
CGATAATCAAATTGAAAGTTCTGCTGACAACGAAGAAGTTGAAACAGAAACAGAAGAATTTGAAGAAGAAGCTGTAGAAGAAACCGAACCCGAGATTATTCTTGAAGAAACGGAAAATACGGAAGAGCAACTTTTAGAAGAAAATACAAATCAAAAAATACAGGAGGAAAACTTTGAAGAAGAAAATCAAGAAGAATTATTGGAAGAAAATACAGAGCAGAATAATGAGGAACTGCTGGAAGAAAATACTGAAGAGTTTAATGAAGAAGAATTACTTGAAGAAAACACGGAAGAGTTTAATCAAGAGCAGAAAATAGAAAATGATACTTCAAAAGTTAAGAAAGAAAATACCTCAGAAAACACTAAAAAAAATGATAAAGAAGTAAAAAATAAAGAAAACAAAACAAAAAATACTAAAAAAACAGAAGAAAAAAAGAATAAAGAAGCACTTGAAGAAAAACAAGAATTACAGGAAGAAGAACTTTTAGAAGAAGAAGAGCTTTTGGAAGAAGAATTATTAGAAGAAGAGGAAGGCGGCGGTGGAATGTAAAAGCTTAATTGCTCTATAAAAAATAGAAGAGCAAAACAAACGATATTACTATGAAGAAAAGATTAATTTTCATAATTATTTTAATATTTATAACACTCGAAATATTCTCTGTTTATGGATTTAATTATCTTAACAATCAGGAAATAAAATACTATATTGCTATTGGGATAATTCTTATATTTAATGTACTTATAATCTATTTTTTGTATTGGCTTTTTACGAAAAACAAGCATAATACAGAAATTGACAGTGACTATAAAAAAATATTGGATACTATTACGGATGTTGTGTTTATTGTAAGTACAAGCGGGAAAATTTTATTTACAAACAGCCAAGCCAAAACAGTTTTAGGCTATAAGCCGAAAAATATCCAAGGGAAAAATTTTGTTAAGTTTATACCTAAAAACGAAATAATAAAATATTTGAGGAGGCTCAAAGAAGTTTTTATAAACCGGCAAATTCCACTTTTTGAAAGCTATATTCTTCATGCCGATGGTCGGCAAATACCTATTGAAATATCTGCCAAAGTAATGGAATATCAGGGCGGTTTAGCTGCAATAGGCACTATACACGACATTAGCAATCGTAAAAAAGCACAGCAGGCATTAATCGAAAGCGAAAAAAACTTTCGCTTACTATTTGAAAATGCACCTTTTGGTATTTATACAGCAAGTCCGGAAGGGAAAATCTTGGAAATAAATAACGAAGCATTACGGATTATAGGTTCACCATCGGCAGAAGCTTCAAAAAAAATAAATATATTAACTTTTCCACCATTAATTGAAAATGGCTATGCATCTGCTTTCAGGGAAAGCATAAGAAAAGAGGTAAAAGTAAATTTTGAGCGCTTGTACGTATCCATGTGGGGTAAAAAAGCAATAATTTCCAGTCAGATAATTCCTTTGAAAGATGAATTGGGGAAAATTGTTAAAATATACACCGTAATGCAAGACATTAGTGCCCGAAAACAAGCAGAACAAAAGCTTAAAGAACAAAATGAAGAATACGCTAAATTGGTTTATGAATATCAAAGCCAGAATAAAAAACTAATTGAAACAAAATTAAAAGCCGATGAAGCGAACCGCTTAAAAAGTGAGTTTTTAACCAATATGAGCCATGAAATAAGAACTCCTATGAATGCAATAATTGGTTTCTCGGAAGTTTTACAGATGCAATTAAAAGATGAAAAATATTTATCTTATGTAGATAAAATTATGTCGAGCGGGAATAATCTGCTCGGACTAATTAACGATATACTTGACCTTTCAAAAATTGAAGCAAAACAAATTGAAATTAAACCGGAAAAAATCAATATACGTAAAATATTTGATGAAGTTTCTTTAATATTTTCCGGAATTTCCAAACAAAAACAAATTCCTATTCTCATAAATATCAACAAAAAAATACCTAAATATATTTATACCGATGCTTTTCGATTAAAGCAGATTTTAATGAATTTAGTAAGTA
>JALSLF010000337.1 GCA_026988445.1 Bacteroidales bacterium | reverse complement strand
AGCAATTTCGGTGCTGGGCAAGAAAAAATTCAAAAAGGTACCTGAATCTCCGTCCGGGTCCGGCATTGGTCTAAATGATATTTCTGAAATTTGAGAAAGCTTTGCTTTCATATATGCTTTATTGGCACGCTTGCGGTCTCTTAATTCATTAATTTTGCGCATTTGAGCCAATCCAACGGCAGCATGTAATTCGCTAATACGATAATTGAAACCCAAAATCGGATGTTTTTCCATTCCGCGATTGTTTCCCACGTGGTCATGCCCGTGATCACTAAAACTGTCTGCTAATTTATAGGCTTTTTCATCATTAGTAATAAACAAACCACCTTCACCGGCAGTTGTAATTTTAAAGAAATCAAACGAAAAAGCACCGGTTTTACCGAATAATCCTACCGATTTACCTTTATAAAATGCACCAAGTGCTTGTCCGGCATCTTCCACCAATGTAAGTTTATGTTTATTGATAACAGGCATAATGGCATCCATATCGGCAGCAGCACCAACCATGTGTACCAATAAAACCGCTTTGGTTTTTGGCGTAACTGCTTTTTCAATACCTTCGGCACTCAAACATAGGTTTTCGTCAATTTCTGCAAAAACCGGCAGAGCACCTGCAAATATAACCGCCTCAATAGTAGCAATATATGTGAAAGGAGGAACAATTACTTCATCACCATGACCAATACCGGCTGCTGCTAAGGCAGTTGCCACAGCAGTTGAACCACTTGATACGGCATGAGCATAATTTGCTCCGGTAAATATTTCGACTTCTTCTTCCAGTTCACGGGCTTTCCAGTGCCCTTGTCTCATTTCTTCATGATTATAACGAAAAAGCGCACCTGTTTCCAAAACGTCCATTACTTCTTTACGTTCTTCTGCGCCAAACAATTCCATTCCAGGCATAATGTTTATTTTTAAAAAATTAATATTCAGTTTTGCAGAGCAAAGGTAGTAAATAATAAAACGAAAATTAAAAATATAAAAGTTAAAATTTCTTAATCTGCAAATTCTTTACTATATCAATTAGGCAAGCATAACATTTTTTCTTATTTTTGTGCAAATTAAAACAATCTATTTATTTATATATATAATCATTTAAAAATCAAAAAGATATGTCAGAAAAAACTGCTAAAATTATTTGGACAAAGATTGATGAAGCACCTGCTTTGGCAACTTACTCGCTTTTGCCTATTGTAAATGCTTTTACAAAAGCTGCCGGAGTGGTGGTTGAAACAAGAGATATTTCACTTGCAGGAAGAATTATTGCTAATTTTCCGGATAATTTAAACGAAAATCAAAAAATTCCTGATTATTTGGCTGAGCTTGGTGAATTAACCCATAAGCCGGAAGCCAATATTATTAAACTCCCCAACATTAGTGCATCAATTCCCCAGTTGCAAGCTGCGATTAAAGAATTACAAGAAAAAGGATATGACTTACCTGATTTTCCGGAAGAACCTAAAACCGACGAAGAAAAAGCTTTGCGTGAGCGTTTTGCAAAAGTGCTTGGTAGTGCGGTAAATCCTGTTTTACGTCAAGGAAACTCAGACCGTAGAGCTGCAGATTCGGTAAAAAAATTCGCTCAAAAAAATCCGCATAAAATGATGAAAGATTGGCCTGAAAATTCAAAAACTCATGTTGCATACATGAATTCAGGCGATTTTTACGGTAATGAAAAATCGGTTAATTTAGAAAAAGATACCGATTTTAAGATTGAGTTGCATACCGATAATGGTGAACTTATTACTTTAAAAGAAGGTTTATCAGGACTTAAAGATGAAGTTTTGGACGGGACTTTTATAAGTAAAAAAGCTTTACGCAGTTTTTATGCAGAACAAATTGCCGATGCAAAAGAAAAAGAGGTGCTGCTTTCATTACATCTGAAAGCTACTATGATGAAGGTTTCAGACCCAATTATGTTTGGTCATGCCGTTGAAGTTTTTTATAAAGATGTTTTGGAAAAACATGCTAATACTTTAAACGAATTAGGATTTAACCCAAACAACGGCTTGGAAGA
>JALSLF010000336.1 GCA_026988445.1 Bacteroidales bacterium | reverse complement strand
CCATTTCCCGCCTAAATACATAGAAAAATTATGCAAACAGCAGGGTTTATACTCTTCGGTTCCTTTTTCTTCAATATCAAAACTTTTTTTAAGTTTTTCAAAAAACTCTGTTTCAGACAAGCCGTTTAAATCTTTTACCACCCGATTGTAATCAATTATCGTTAATTGACTTGCCGGAAATAATACACTCATAAAAAAGTTATACTCTTCTTCGCCGGTATGATTCGGATTGTTCTTTTTTCGTTCATTACCAACCAATGCCGCAGCAGCAGTACGGTGATGCCCATCGGCAACATACTGATATTTAACTTCTTCTGCAAAAATGTTTTGAATATCACGTATATAATTTTCATTTTTAATTACCCAAAAATGATGACCAAAACCATCATCGGTAGTAAAATCATATTCCGGTAAATCTTTAATTACTTCGTTTACAATTGCATCAATTTTTTCGTTATCACGATAGGTAAAAAATACCGGTTCTGCATTTACGTTGGTATTACGTACATGATTCATGCGATCTTCTTCCTTATCGGGGCGTGTTAATTCATGTTTTTTAATGATGCCATTCATATAATCTTCCACACCGGAGCAACCAACCAAGCCATATTGTGTTTTTCCGTTCATGGTTTGGGCATAGATATAAAAATACGGTTTATCGTCTTGAAAAAACATGCCTTCATCGATTAAACGTTGTAAGTTTTCTTTGGCTTTATCATATACCTCTTGCGAATATAAATTCACATCTTCGGGTAAATCTACCTCCGGTTTTACAACATGTAAAAAAGAATAAGGATTGCCTTTTACTTCTTCGCGTGCCTCGGCAGAGTTTAATACGTCATAAGGGCGCGAAGCTACTTTATCCACATTATCCTTTTTAGGACGAAATCCTTTGAATGGTCTGAATATTGACATAATTACAATTAATTTTTAGGTTTGAATTTATTGTACAAAATAGTGTTTTGATTAAAATTATCCCTACAAGAATAAAGCCTGTAGGGAAATATTTTATTTATTTACTTGAAAAGTTTTATCTCCTTTTTCAAAGAAATTTTGAATTTGGCGGGCAGCTGCAACTCCTGCATTAATATTTGCTTCGGCAGTTTGAGCACCCATTTTTTTAGGTGTAAAGAAATATCTTCCTTCAAGGCTTGATTCAAAATCAGCTTTTTTATCCGGTGCTATATCCGAAATGTAGGTGAAATCAGCTCTATCAGCCATTAATTTTAATAATTCATCTTCATGAATTACTTCTTTTCGGGCTGTATTTACTAAAACGGCATTTTCGGGCATTTTTGACAATAAATCATAACCTATTGACTGTTTCGTATGCTCATTAGCCGGAATATGTAAAGAAATGTATTGGCATTTAGCGTATAATTTCTCAACTGATTTTACGGGTTTTACTTTATCTTTTTTTATTACTTTTTTCTTAACAAAAGGGTCAAAAGCATACACTTTCATGCCAAAACCTTTGGCAATTTTAGCTACATAGCGCCCTACATTACCATAAGCATGGATGCCCAGTGTTTTTCCGCGCAATTCGGTTCCGGCAGTTCCGTTAAATTGATTACGCGCCATATATACCATCATACCAAAAGCTAATTCTGCTACTGCATTAGAGTTTTGTCCGGGTGTATTCATTACTACGATGCCTTTTTCAGAAGCTGCTGCTAAATCAACATTGTCATATCCGGCACCTGCGCGCACAACAATTTCTAAATTTTTAGCTGCTGCAATAACTTCTTTGGTAATTTTATCGCTACGGATAATTATTGCGTTCACGTTCTCAACGGCTTTAATCAAATCTTCTTGTCCGGCATATTTTTCAAGTAGTTGAAATTCATATCCGGCATTTTCACATATTTCTTTAATATTGCTCACCGCTTTGGGTGCAAAGGGTTTTTGGGTTGCTACTAGTATTGTTTTCATAATTGTTTGATGTTTAAAACTTAATTAAGGAAGTTCATTTTGTAAAACTAAACGAACTTCCTTTTGTTTAAAAAATATTATTTTAAAACTTT
>JALSLF010000335.1 GCA_026988445.1 Bacteroidales bacterium | reverse complement strand
TGCGGCAGGGATTGTAGCGGATAGCCCGCAAGCCGTAAAAGCTACAAAACCCGCCGGCAAAGAGCGACCAACGGAAGCTACTTTGCCGGCGATTGGTTTTGTGCTTTTAGGGCTGAGGACTATAAGCGGAAAGCCCGTAGCCGCCCAAGAAGAAATGATTGAATGAGAGAGTGAGAGAATGTTGGAATAATGGAATGTTGGAGTGGGGGAATGATTGAATGAGAGAATGTTAGAATAATGGAGTGTTTAAAACTTGTCCGACTACCGGCGGATGCAAGAATGAGTGGGTGATGAAATCAGTGATTGGACTGAATATGTGAATACATGATGATAAAACCTAAATTGAGCGCTTATCTTCTGTAATTAATCAGGCTACATTCATGGTAGTAACTTTTTTAAATACTTGTGTACTATTTCATTTACATCGGGTGAAATTTTAAAAAGAACGGTTAGTAAAATGTAAGTAATTGTTATAAAACTACTTCTTAAAAAGATATCAAGATATAGATTATCTGAAACAGGAATAAGTGAAGAGCTAAAATAAACAAATATTCCAATAAGTGATAGCACTATAAATTTAAAATTAAAAGGTTGCATCTTAAATTTCATGTGTACAAAAACAATACGCATCAGAATAAATATGCTTAAGGAAATTGCCGACGCTATTGCAGCACCTGTTATTCCCCAAAGGGGAATAAAAATCAGATTGGAAATTACAATGAGTAAAAAATAAGCAACAATAAACCAACTAAGGTATTTGTAATGTTTTGAGCTTGCAATAATGGTATTGTTTGCGCCGCCTGCCATATCAAAAGTGTATGCCAGTCCGAAAAAGAAGATTACGTATTTACCCGCTTCAAAGGCAGGTGGTAAAATGCGAAAAATATTGTGAATATTTGCCCATAAACCTATAAATACCAATAATCCTATAATGTATTGATTAATTGCTGTTGCCCGATATACTTTACTGATTTCATCCAAATCATTTCGTTTCCAAGCTTCGGCAATTATGGCGGAAGCTATTTTCAGGGTAGCGCGCGAGGGGACACGTATCAAAGCCGCAAATACAAAAACCGTTGCATAAATCCCGGTAGCTTCAAGGCTAATCATTGAGCTCATCATAATTTTATCGGTTTGAATGGCGGCAATTCCGGCTATTCCGTATAAAATACCGAAAAGGCTCATGCCAATCATGTTTTTGCGCAAATCGGGACTTATAAAACTAAGTTGTGGTTTTAGTACAAATTCGCCATCTATTGCTAACCATACGCATAATAAAATTGCAGGTAAAGATGCAGCTAAAATATAAAGCCAAACAAATGATTTGAAATTATAAAGCTGATAGTAATACAAAATCAAAAACAATAAAATAAAAATCCGTTGTACAAATTCTTTAAGAAATATACCTCTAACAGCCTGAAAAAGAACCGTGTTGTAAATATCAATAATCATGAAAACTATTCCGAAAAATATTAAAGGAATCAGGTAATTAATGTATTCGACAAAAAGGGGTGCATTTTCAATATTCCGGCTGATAATAAGTGGTTTTACTACGTAAAACAACAGCAAACTAAATAAAAAGCCGCTTAGAATTACCATTGCCGTAATAAAAAAATATCCGTTGTGATTATTGTTTTTATCTCGAAAATACGAGAACATACGCACGGTAACGCTTACAAAGCCTAAGGTGCCTATTTGAGCAAAAAGTACAGAATAAGAGAGTAATGTGTTTAGTAAACCAATTTGCTCTTCGTTTAAAATTTTCGGAAAGAGTATTGATGAGGTAATAAAACCTACAAAAACCCCAATGTATAAAAAGAGGCTACCCAGAATACTTTGTCTTTTTATTACTCCCAAGATTTTAATTTTTAGCTATTACATTGATACCTGTTTATCATTTTGCAATGATTCTTTGATAATATAATTATAATCATCAATAATTGTTTGTAAAAATTTGCGCGGCGGCTCTGTAGTTTTTATCCCTGTTTTTTTTAGAACGGCTTCTTCGGTGCTTATAAGCATGT
>JALSLF010000334.1 GCA_026988445.1 Bacteroidales bacterium | reverse complement strand
GGTAAATCACCACTAAAGTGTTTAATTTGTGTAATAAAAAGATGTCCCACACCGTAAAGAACAAATCCAAATAATACAAAAGAAGTTAATATGGCAAAAACTCGTGGAAAACGAGCCCGGGTCTCTAAAAAATGAACCAACGGAAAAATGAAGTAGGAAAAAAGTAAAGCCAAAACAATCGGGTAAAGAATGTGTTTGGCAATAACCAGAATATAAACAAATAAAACACTAAATAACAACAAAAAAGTAAGTCTTTCAAGAAAAGAACGTTTAACAGCAGGATTTTCCATTAGGATTAGGATTTGATTTTATAAAACAAATTTACATCAAATATTTGATTAATTACCTAATCCCACTCAAAAAATACTTACCGGATTATTCGCAATAAATGCAAAGAAAAACATATTCATAAAAATGGGATATAAATTTAAAAACATATTCAAACCTAATTTTTAAACCTATTTTTCTTAAAGTCTAAGTATATTTTTTGTAATTCATGAAAAATTCAGTATATTTAATCTGTTAAATCTACTTTTGAACATGAAGAGAATTACCTTTTTTATTGCGGTAATGTTAAGCTTAAATGCCGGTATTGTGGTGCGCAATGACGATGAAGACTATAATATACAAGCCGTTAAACATTGCTCTGCTAAAAATAAAAAAGGAACTGCCTTATGGCTTCAACATTTTGTAAAACAATTAAAAACCGGTTTTTATTTAATAAATAAAACAGGAACTTATCAGAAAATAATCCTAAAAAAATTTGAAAAAGAAACTTTATATCATAGATATAAAAAATTATCTGAGAATTGCTTAAGATACGAATATCGAGAAATTATAAGTTAAAAATTTGTTGAAATTATTTACCTAAAAGCTTTATTATGCGCACCATTCTATTGTTTTTATTACTGCTTTTCTATATAAATATCCATGCCGGAAGCGGAACTATAAATTTTGTTGAAACTACAGTTGAATTAGACAGTAGTGGAAAAGCTACGGTAAAATATGTAGTTCAGTACCATGTTTTAGAAGGCGAATTACACGGTTTTTATTTTTCGGGAAACGGAAAACTAAGCATTAAAAATTTTTTGAAAGAATCTTATGCCGTAGATGATTTTGGGAATCGTTATAAATTAAGCATAAAAAATGTTGGCTACGATAAATGGGATATTGTACTCGCTGAGGGTAAAGGTGTTGCAAACGGAAATGTAACTTATGTATTTTATTTTCAAACGGATTTTAGCGAAGCTAAATACTTGGAGTACACAAAAACAGATGCAGGCGATTCTTTGGTTGTATTTCACTGGTCGCCTGCACAATTTGACGAAAGTTATAATATGGACCATTACACCTTAAAACTGATTTTTCCGGTACAAGCTGTTAAAGGACAAAAAAACCTACGCGAGTATTATATGGGACAAAATATTATCCGAACCGAAAAATGGGTAAATGATAAATATTTAATTGATTATCAGAAAACCAAAACGGGAAAACTGCAAATGGTGTTTCATAAAACAAAACCGGAAAACCGTTATCAAATGTTGGTACAAATTTATTTACCACCCGCTTGGTTTCATTTGAGCGCATTATCCGTAACACAGGCACACAGTAAAGAAGAAATAGTAAAAGACGATGCTTATTGGGATGAGTTTTATGCAAAAAAAGCAGCAAAAAAGGCAAAAAAAGATAAATCGAACTGGTGGATTTGGATATTGGCAATACTTGCCGGTTTTTATTTTATTGTGCTAAATAAACATAGATCCATGTCGAAAGTAATCAATCAAAAAGATGAAATAGACTGGGGAAAACTGGATTGGACACCACCGCAACTAACACTCTCGCATTATCATATCGACGGTAAAATTTGTACTACTTTGAATCCGCTTGAAGCAGCATTTTATTTGGAAATACCTTTTAAAAGTATCCTTAGCGGGATGATTAAATCATTGGAAATGCGCGGTATTATCAGTATTAGAAGAAAATCACCACTTTTTGCACAAGTAAAAGGAACACCGGAACAATTTG
>JALSLF010000333.1 GCA_026988445.1 Bacteroidales bacterium | reverse complement strand
ATTACATTATAAACAAATTATAATAGATGATAAAGCACCTACAACTTGGATAAAATACGGCGCACCCCATTTTTTTGACAGAGATACTTTTTTTATCAGTGATAAAACCTTAATCAGTTTATATGCAAAAGATGAAATAACCGGTGTGCGAAAAACGAAATACAGCATTAACGATTCGTCTTTTATTGAATATTCAAAAGGCTTTAAATTAGATAAATACGGGTTAAATACAATACAGTTCAAATCAACAGATAATGTAGGTAATGTAGAAAAAGTAAAATCAAGTAATGTGGTAATGGATAATTTGCCCCCTGAAATATATGTTCGTTTTTCGATTGAAAGTATCGGGACAAAAGAATACGAAGGAGAACAAGTAAACATTTATCCTAAATATTCTAAAATGTATATTGCTGCTACAGATAAAAATTCAGGAACAGCATCAATACTATATTCCGTAAATAATTCGACTTTTTTAAATTATGCAGTAAACAATCAAATTACTAAAGGTAATATGTTTTCAAAACAAGGGTTTTACACGGTAAAAATAAAAGCCACAGATAAATTGGGAAATAAAAAAGAAAAATTATTTAAGTTTTTTATTGAATAATTCTGTTCACAGAATTTTTACTGCAAACAGAATTATGTTTTTATCTTAACTCTTCAATCAGTTTCACCAATTTATTATATGTTTGACGGCTGATTGTTTCTAAAGGAGGGCGTAGATAGTTTTCAATAATGCCTTTAATTTTTAAAGCTGCTTTTATACCTCCGGGATTTCCATCAACAAACAATGTTTGCATAATTTCTAATAGTTTGCTTTGAATTTTCATGGCTTCTGCAAATTTTCCTTTTAAGGCAAGTTGAACCAATTCACCATACTCCTTAGGAAAAGCATTAGCCGTAACAGAAATTACTCCTGATGCACCCATTGATATCATGGGTAATGTTAGGGTATCCTCGCCCGAAATCAACATAAAATCATCCGGTTTATCACGTAAAATATGCATCATTTGTTCAAAATTGCCCGATGCTTCTTTTACTGCTACAATATTACTGCATTTATGAGCCAGTTCTAAAGTTGTTTCTGCAGCTATATTTACGCCTGTCCTACCCGGTACATTATATAAAATAAGCGGTACGGGACTTGCCATCGAAATATCTTTATAATGATTAAATAAGCCCTTTTGCGTAGGTTTATTGTAATATGGAGCTACAGACAATATCGCGTCAATACCGGTAAAATTATAATATTTTATACTGCTAATAATCGCTCGTGTATTATTCCCTCCAAAACCGGCAACAATGGGTACTTTTTTATCCACAAAGTCTATTACAAAATTAAGTAATGCCTTTTTTTCATCACTATTAAGCGTTGCAGCCTCTCCTGTTGTGCCCAAAACTACCAAATAATTTACCTTATTATCCAGTAAATGGGATAATAATCGTTCCAATGCGGCAAAATCAATACTTAAATCTTTGCGAAAAGGAGTAACAATAGCAACTCCTACACCAGTCAACTTTCTTTGTATCATTAATTTATATTTTTGTTTTAAGGTTTAAAAACACCGCAATTTAAGGAATATAACAAAAAAATCAAAAATTGGTTTGCAATTTGTCGTAAAAACCGGAAAGATTAAATGATTTAAGGATAAAATTTATCTATATAGAATGTAGAATGCTGTGATGAGAAAGGAATATTTTAAAAAACTAAATATTTTTAAAAAATATCCATACTTAATGCAAATAAAGGCCTTTTTGTCTTGTTATGTTAACAGTAAATACTAATTTTGCTATTTATAAATAATATAGAAATGAAAATAAAAACTGTAATTAGAATACTGTTTGTTATTTTGTTAGGCGCTTTAATAAATACAGAGTTAAAAGCGCAAAATCAAAAATTCCCACTATCAAGAACGGACTCTGCGAATATTCGTATTTATAAGCAAAAGGCAGATGAATACAGAACGAATGGGTATTATCGGGAGGAGAGTGACTGTTATAATAAAATTGCAACTATTTGGTGGGAGCACA
>JALSLF010000332.1 GCA_026988445.1 Bacteroidales bacterium | reverse complement strand
GGCTGAGGACTATGAGCGGAAAGCCCGTAGCCGCCCAAATTTATATTTTTAAACTAAAATTGGAAATATATAAAGGGTTGTAAATCAAAAGTCCGGAATTGGTAAATTACAAAAATTATTATAATAACTACCAGCGCCATTACACTAAGCGGTAGGTTAATGAATGTTTGTTTGTACCAATCTTTCCATTTGGTGGGCAGCCAATGTATAATATAGGCGAAAAGTAGCAGTGCAAATACATTTTTATAGGCGATAATCATTTCCCATACCTTTGAAGCGTTAAATGCATAAAGCATTTGATAAATCATTTGGTTTGCCTTATCCATTGTTTCGGAACGAAACCAAATACGTGTCATGGTTATAAAATTAAAGGTGATAAAAATAGCATAAAAGCGAACTGCCCAATAATGATTTCCTTTAAATGGCGATATTTTACGCCAAAACTTATAAATAATCAGCCCGACACCGTTTAATCCGCCCCAAATGACAAACTGCCATGTGTTTCCGTGCCATAATCCGCCAAGAAGCATGGTAATTATCAGGTTAAGGTTTGTGCGAAATTCTCCGTGCCGGTTTCCGCCAAGCGGTATATACAGGTAGTCTTTTAACCAGGTTGATAGGGATATATGCCAGCGTTTCCAAAACTCGCCGACATGTAAAGCTTTGTAGGGCGAATTAAAGTTTTTGGGTAGCCGGAAGCCCATTAATAAGGCTACTCCAATGGCAATATCGGTATATCCCGAAAAATCGGCGTAAACCTGCATGGAATAGGCATAAAGTCCCATCATGTTTTCAAAACCCGAGTAGGTCATTGGATTTGAGAAAACACGGTCGATAAAATTTACGGCTATGTAATCGGATATAAATAATTTTTTGAGTAAACCATTGAGTATCATAAAAACTGCCAAACCAAATTCTGCGCGGCTTACGGAATATTCTTTATACAGTTGGGGTACAAATTCAGCTGCGCGTACAATCGGTCCGGCAACGAGCTGCGGGAAAAATGAAACATAAAAGCCAAAATCCAAAATGTTTGTAACCGGTTTTATTTTTTTCCGGTAAACATCAACCGTGTAGCTAATGGTTTGAAAAGTAAAAAACGAAATGCCAACGGGAAGAATGATTTTATCAATATCGAAATGTCCGCCGGTAAATTTATTTGCCCACAAATTAAAATAATTAACAACATGAAAATTTGTACCGAACAGGTAATTTACCGTATCGATAAACATATATGAATATTTGAAATAAAACAGGACAAACAGATTGATGAAAATACTTAAAGTTACAAATAGTTTTCTTAGATTTTGTTTCTCTGATTTATAAATGGCTTTGGCAATAAAAAAATCGGTAACTGTTGAAAAAATCAATAAGAGAAAATAAATTCCGCTTGATTTATAGTAAAAAAACAGACTTAAAAAGAATAAATAAGCGTTTCGGGGTGTTTTTTTCTTATAGATTATTGAATATCCTGCCATTACCACAGCAAAAAATACCCAAAAATAAAAACGGGTAAATATGAGCGGTTCTTTTTGGTTAAATTTTAATATTTCTATAATTTCATCAAACACTACCGGTTTTATATTTTATAAGTTTTTTGTTGATGCTTTTAAACTTGTATTTATTTGCTCTTTTGCATCTAAATAATTATTGTATGATTTTATAAATGCATTGAAAAATAAATCGCCTTTTAATAAATATCCTTGTACTGTAAAATGTACTAAATCTTTTCTCATCAGGTTTTCATGCAGCCAAATTGAAGATGAATTAAATCCGCCCATAATTTGATAAAAATCCCATACCCCACAATTATTTTTCTTTGCTACCTGATAAATCACTTTTTGTGCCAATTCTGTATTTTTGTTCGGATATCTGCGAAATAAATAACTATCGTTAGCTACAGTAGCCATGATTGCAACATCGGGAAGTACTTTTTTTATACGGTTAATCATTTTTTGGTAATTGGAACGATAAAATTCAGGCTTAAACCTTGTTGTATAGGCATCGTTTGTGCCAAGTGATATAATTACTAAATC
>JALSLF010000331.1 GCA_026988445.1 Bacteroidales bacterium | reverse complement strand
CGTTGTATTTTGTTACCAATAAATTACCAAGTTCGCGCCATTCTTCTATCACATGATTTCCTTGGTCTATACTGTAATTTGTTAAAAAATCAACAGCCGAATTTTTATCGGTTTTATATAATGTTAAGGCTGCTTTTTCTATGGCTGCTTGTTGTGCTAATAGTTGTTTTTCAAGCTTTGCTTGAACTTTTTGAATATCTTTAATCATAAACGAATAGCGCAAATGAGCAAAATTAGATACAAAATTAAATACCCACCAAGCCGAATTTAACGAAAAACGATTTATATTACCGGTTTTATATGCTTGGGGAAGATCACGGGTGCAAACATAAAAAGGTGTATAACAGCTAAAACTTGTTTCATCCTCGCCAAACCACACTATTCCACCTATTTCATTCGGTAAATCGTTTCGCATTTCGGCTACAAACGAAAAAGCCGTATTGTAAGTAGAAATAGGTCGCTCCCAGGAATATTTTACACTATCTACATAAAACGATAAAGGACGGTTGCGTTGCGGACTGCCGTAAGCTCCGGCTTGTAAACCTTTGGTCATATCAAAAGAAGTACCCTCGTAGTGGTCGCGTACCAATTGAAAAATATCGTAAGTGCTTAATTTTTTATCCGGTTTTATCCATAAAGGATAGCGTTTATTTGATAATCCCCGATGATAGTCGGGCGATAAATTTAAGGAAGGTGCTATGCGGCGAAATAAAGACCATACGCGTGCTTCGGAATATTTGAGTTTTTCGGGCGTAGCCGGGTCATATACTTTGTTAAATTCAAAAGCTTTGCCCGATTTTGGATTGTACCAGCCTTTTTGAACGGCAAAATCAATTACATTTTTTGAGTACATGCAATTGTCCGGATCATTCAGCGGGAAAGTCCCAATCCGCGAATGATTAGCATGAGCTGCTACCATACCATCGGGTATTTTTACGGCAACCCAAATAGCACCTTTACCGCCGCTGCCGTTACCAATCATTTCCAAAATCCAAACTTCGTTGGGGTCGGCAATGGAAAAGCTTTCGCCTTCGCTTCCGTAGCCGTATTCTTCTACCAATGAAGTGATTACTTGAATGGCTTCACGCGCAGTTTTCGCTCTTTGCAATGCCAAATCCATTAAATGCCAATATTTTAAAATATTATTTTTCGACCAAAGTTCTTCGCGTCCCGTAAAAGTAGTTTCGCCAATACTTACTTGATATTCGTTCATGTGAAAGCCTAAGCGAGCGTAGGTATGGCGCATTTGCTTAATTTCGCCACCGCCTATTTTAAGCATCGCCCCTTCGGGATAATCCATAGCCGGATATTTACGCAAATGATACAGCCATTCGCCATCGTTGGTGTATAAAATATAGGCAGCGCCGGTAGCCGATGCACCTTTGGTAACCAACAAATTTGTGCAGGCATAAGTGCCTAATGCGCTAAGCGTGAGTAGTAAAAAAAGATTTATTTTTTTCATAGTAGGTAATTTGAGGTTTTACAAAATAGATTTTATTCCTGTGTTTTGTCCTTATTTTTTTCGTATTCGTGTAAGTTGGGTAATTGTTTCCACCAAGGTTCCAAACCATCGTCGAAGTATTTAAAATGACCGGTTTTGGCTTTCATTTTAGCATAAAAATCGCAAAGGGTGTTTTCTAAATGTTGGCGGTGGGCTTTTACCCATTCAAATTCAATGTATTTTTCTTTACTAAGTTCATCAAAGGATAGCCAGTATGCTCTGTTTTTTACTTTTTCGCCTTGTGCGGTATGCCAATCATTTAATTTCCAATTAAAAATCCATTCGGTTAAGCCTTTAATAATGTAACGGCTATCGGTTACAATGCGTAGTTTATTAAGGTCGCGGTAGTGTTTTAGTGCATTTACAACAGCAATTAATTCGGTAAGGCTGCTGCTTTGGGTGTAAATATTTTGGGCATAAAGGTCTAAGTTTCCGCTTAAATTTTTACCGATAAATGCATAAGCTGCACGCCTGCTTTTTTCTAAATAACAACCATCGGTATAGATACGGAAAATTTTTTTATCCTTATCTTCGTGTGTATAAGT
>JALSLF010000330.1 GCA_026988445.1 Bacteroidales bacterium | reverse complement strand
TTTGGCAAATACAACACGTACCCTTACTTTTTCTCCTGTAAACATGGGGCTTGACCAGTTAAACGGAGCCTTTTTAATTAACGATGCGTCTTTTGATTTAGATGTGATTAATTATACCATACCTTTTAACAATGTAGAGATTTGGGAGCTAACAAATCGTTCAGCTATAGCACACCCGTTTCATATTCATGACGTACAGTTTTATATACTTACAAGAGATGGAAACGCTCCACCTGTAAGTGAACAAGGTCGTAAAGATGTGGTTTTAGTAAAGCCACAAGAAACTGTTCGGTTTATTACAAAGTTTGAAACATTTGCCGATGATAAAGTCCCGTATATGTACCACTGCCATATGCTGCCCCATGAAGATGACGGGATGATGGGACAATTTGTAGTTTCATCAAATCCGCTGTCGGTACAAAAAAATACAATCGACAGCCCGGAAATAAGAATTCTCTTAAGCCAAAACAAAGGTGAAATTAAAATTATTGCAGAGCAAAAAATTTCAAAGGTTCAATTATTTGACATACAAGGAAAAAGTATTTATCCGAATGTAGAATACGACTATAATACCGTACTAATCAAAAATTTATCGAATGGTATTAATATAATTCAATTAACTGTTAATAATCAAATAGTTGCAAAAAAAGTAATGATTTATTAAACTTTGATTTTGTATTTGAACTGAACATAAATAATTAAAAACTGCCGGAACTTCAACGGCAGTTTTTTTTTATGCACTTTTACGAACAATAATTCGATTTCCTTTATTCAAGTTGCTCAATTCTTTTTCTGAAAAAAGCATCAACTCTTGATAAAATAATTGAAAGCGATTGCGGAAAAAATCATTGTTTTTCTGCATTATATCAATTGTAAAATCAGCACCGGAAGGTAAAGAAGTATATTTTGCCATAGCCGAAAGCACGCTTCTTATACCTTCAATATCTCGATAACTCATTAAGCGATTTTTTCCGATAAAAAAAGGTAAAATCTTTTTTATGCGTAAAGGTAAAATGCGGAAATTTAGCATTAACAGGTCATAAGTATCTGCTACAAAATCTTTATAATCAATGTCGGAATATAATTCCCAATCATTAGCCAAATAATAATCGTACATAATATCGGTAACAATACCCGAATATTTCCGGTATTTCCCGGTAAAATAAGTATTTATTTCTTTTGTAATAGGATGTAAATCGGTAAATTCGTCAATTTTACGGTGTAAAAGTATTCCTTTCTGAATTTCGGTATGAAATTTTTGATAAGTTTTACCCTTTACCGCATCGGCAATAAAATTACCGATTTTGATGTGGTCATTATTCCCTGATAAATGTAGATGTGCTAAAAAATTCACGAACTTTAAAATTTTGTTCGTGTAAAAGTATAAAAAAATACGATTTTACAGCTGTTTTATTGTTGAAACGTATTTGACGATTGGTGGATTGTTGAATTGATAAATGGTTAAAACTTGTCCGACTACCGGCGGATTGTAGTAGCTGGTAGCTGGTAGCTGGTGACTGGTAACTGGTTTCTGAATATTAACACAGATTACCGATAAATTGATAAACTGCTCAATTAATGACTTGACAGTGTGCGTGGCTTTTGACTTGACAGTGTGCGTAGCTCCTGTCAATGTCTTTTTAAATAGAAACTTTGTTTTTTGGGTATTACTGCGAATTTAGTGGAAACAGTAAAAAATGAATTTTAATAATGTGTTTTTATAGCACTATTTGTGTTGGGTGTTTGAAGTCAGATGTCCGAAGTTTGTTTACTTCCAACACCCGGCATCTAACATCCAAGCTGTTAAACAAACAAAATAATATAGCTCATTACCCACTAAATTTGTAGTAGAACCGTTTTTTAAAAGTAAATAAAGACATAGTGTTTAGGAAGAAAAACACTGTCAGGTGCTGGCGCACACTGACAGGTTTAGGTGAGAGTAGAAAAGAAACTCTGTCAGGAGCTTACGCACACTGACAGGTTTAGGTGCTTACGCAGGCTGACAGGTTTGGGTGAGCTGCGGCAGGGATTGAAGCGGATAGCCCGCAG
>JALSLF010000329.1 GCA_026988445.1 Bacteroidales bacterium | reverse complement strand
ATGTTGTGAATATTGTTAACTAAACGACATTGATTAACAATTCTATATTTTGCTGAATTAAATGGAATTTAGCCATTAATTGTTAAGACATTGCCAAGTGCAAGCACTTTGGCAAGTCAAAATTTAACGAACTAATGTAAATAGATAATTGCTCAGTTTAGGTGTAGATTTAATCTAATTTTAAAACGGCTAAAAATGCTTTTTGCGGTACTTCTACATTACCTACCTGTTTCATCCGCTTTTTTCCTTTTTTCTGCTTTTCAAGTAATTTACGTTTACGTGTAATATCTCCACCATAACATTTTGCAGTAACATCTTTACGAACAGCCTTTACCGTTTGCCGGGATATAATTTTGGCACCAATGGCTGCTTGTATGGCAATGTCAAATTGCTGACGCGGAATTAATTCTTTTAATTTTTCGCACATGCGTTTACCAAAACTATAAGCATTATCCTGATGAATTAAGGTAGAAAGTGCATCTACCTTTTCGCCGTTGAGCAGAATGTCTAATTTTACCAATTTTGCAGGTCGGTATTCCGATTGATGATAATCAAATGAAGCATATCCTTTTGAGATGCTTTTGAGTTTATCGTAAAAATCAAAAACAATTTCGCTCAAAGGCATTTCAAAACTAAGTTCAACTCTTTCGGAGGTTAAATAATGTTGCTTTTGTAATTCACCTCTTTTATCAAGGCAGAGTGTCATTATTGAACCAATATATTCTGATTTGGTAATTATTTGAGCAGTAATATAAGGCTCCTCAATGGTTTTTAAATATTTAACATCGGGCAAACCGGCAGGATTATGAACTTCAATCAGTTCGCCTTTGGTAGTAATTACTTTATAAGATACATTGGGGACGGTAGTAATTACATTCATATCAAATTCTCTGTCCAGGCGCTCCTGAATAATCTCCATGTGTAAAAGTCCCAGAAAACCGCAACGAAAGCCAAAACCTAGTGCAACAGACGATTCCGGCTCAAAAGTTAAGGAAGCATCATTTAATTGCAATTTTTCCATTGCAAAACGAAGTTCTTCATAATCATCGGCATCAATGGGATAAACTCCTGCAAAAACCATAGGTTTTACTTCTTCAAAACCTTCAATAGCTGCATCGCAAGGTTTATCAACATGGGTAATCGTATCGCCCACCTTTACTTCTTTTGAGGCTTTAATACCGGATATTATATAACCTACATCTCCCGTATGCATTACCTCACGTGGCTCTTGTTTTAGGCGGAGCACACCAATTTCTTCGGCAAAATATTCTTTGTCGGTATTTACAAATTTAACTTTGTCGCCTTTGCGTAAAGTGCCGTTAATAATTTTAAAATAGGCAATAATGCCACGATAGGAGTTAAATACGGAATCGAAAATTAAGGCTTGCAAAGGTGCTTTAGGGTCGCCCTTTGGTGGGGGAACTACTTCAACAATTCGTTCAAGGATGCTTTCTATACCCATTCCTGTTTTTCCACTTGCCTCTAAAATTTCATCACGCTCGCATCCAATTAAATCTACAATTTGGTCTTTAACTTCATCGGGCATTGCCGAAGGCATATCCATTTTATTTAATACGGGGATAATTTCCAAATCGTTTTCGATTGCCAAATAAAGATTAGAAATGGTTTGTGCTTGAATACCTTGGGTAGCATCAACAATTAAAAGAGCTCCTTCGCAAGCAGCTATGGAACGCGAAACTTCGTATGAAAAATCTACATGACCGGGGGTATCGATGAGGTTTAATGTATAGTCAGTACCCTGATGATTGTAGTTCATTTGTATGGCATGACTTTTTATAGTTATCCCGCGTTCACGCTCTAAATCCATATCGTCCAGCACTTGAGCTTGCAGGTCTCTTTCACTTATGGTCCCTGTTTTTTCAAGCAAACGGTCGGCTATTGTACTTTTACCGTGATCAATATGTGCTATAATACAGAAATTTCTAATCTTATCCATAAAAATTCAGTTATTTTGAACTGCAAATTTACATTATTTTTTTGAATTTGGATTTTAGAAATTGCTTATTGGTATATTCATATATTGATTAC
>JALSLF010000328.1 GCA_026988445.1 Bacteroidales bacterium | reverse complement strand
AAACATGTATTTAAGCCAAAATTACTGAAAAAAAAATAAAATTTTGCTTGGCATAATGATTGAACAAGACAGAGCGAATTTCAAATATCATTATTATTAAGAAATAAATTTATAAACTAAATATTAGACAAATGGGAAAAATTATTGGTATAGACTTAGGTACTACAAACTCATGTGTTGCTGTAATGGAAGGTAGTGAGCCTGTTGTTATTCCTAACAGCGAGGGAAAAAGAACTACTCCTTCAATTGTGGCATTTATTGACGGAGGCGAGCGTAAGGTTGGTGATCCTGCTAAACGTCAGGCAATTACTAATCCTGAAAAAACCATTTTCTCAATTAAGAGATTTATGGGCGAAACTTACGATCAGGTTGCAAAAGAAATTAACAGAGTTCCATATAAAGTTGTAAAAGGTAAAAATAATACTCCGCGTGTATTAATTGACGGAAGAGAGTATTCGCCACAAGAAATTTCGGCAATGGTACTTCAAAAAATGAAAAAAACTGCCGAAGATTATTTGGGACAAGAAGTTACCGAAGCAGTTATTACTGTACCGGCTTACTTCTCCGACTCGCAACGTCAGGCTACAAAAGAAGCCGGTGAAATTGCAGGTTTAACCGTAAAACGTATTATCAACGAACCAACTGCCGCTTCTTTGGCTTACGGTTTGGATAAAAAAGGTAAAGATATTAATGTTGCAGTTTTTGACCTTGGTGGAGGTACTTTTGATATTTCAATTCTTGAATTGGGCGATGGAGTTTTTGAAGTAAAATCAACCAATGGTGATACGCATCTTGGTGGAGATGATTTTGATCAAGTGATTATTGACTGGTTGGCTGATGAGTTTCAGGCAGAACACAATATCGATTTAAGAAAAGACCCAATGGCGCTTCAAAGATTAAAAGAAGCAGCCGAAAAAGCTAAAATTGAGCTTTCAAGTAGTTCAAGCACTGAAATTAATCTGCCTTATATTATGCCGGTTGACGGTATTCCAAAACACTTGGTGAAAACTTTAACCCGTGCTAAATTTGAACAATTAGCCGATAAGTTAATTAATCAGGTTATTGAACCTTGTAAATTGGCTTTGCGCGATGCAGGTATAAGTACTTCTGAAATTGATGAAGTTATTTTGGTAGGTGGTTCAACACGTATTCCTGCTATTCAGGAAAAAGTTAAAGAGTTTTTCGGTAGAGAAGCTTCAAAAGGTGTTAACCCTGATGAGGTTGTGGCTATTGGTGCAGCTATTCAGGGAGGTGTATTAACCGGTGAGGTTAACGATGTGTTGTTGCTTGATGTAACTCCTTTATCATTGGGTATTGAAACCATGGGTGGAGTAATGACTAAATTAATTGAAGCAAACACTACCATACCTACTAAAAAATCAGAAACATTTACTACGGCAGTAGATAATCAACCTTCGGTTGAAATTCATGTATTGCAAGGCGAGCGCCCAATGGCAAAAGATAATAAAACAATTGGTCGTTTCCATTTAGATGGTATTCCGCCTGCACCGCGTGGTGTACCGCAAATTGAGGTAACATTTGATATTGACGCAAACGGTATTTTGAATGTTTCTGCAAAAGATAAAGCAACAGGAAAAGAACAAAGTATTCGTATTGAAGCTTCTTCGGGATTAAGTGATGCCGAAATTGAAAGAATGAAAAAAGAAGCCGAAGAAAATGCAGAAAGAGACCGTCAAGAACGCGAAAAAGTGGATAAATTAAATCAAGCGGATAGTTTGATTTTCCAAACTGAAAAACAGCTAAAAGAGTTTGGCGATAAATTACCGGCTGATAAAAAAGGTCCGATTGAGGCTGCTTTAAACAAACTTAAAGAAGCTCATAAGGCGCAGGATTTAGCTGCTATTGATGCTGCTACTCAGGAACTAAACACAGTTTTCCAAGCAGCTTCGCAAGAGATGTATAATGCACAAGCACAGCAAAATCCGGGTGCAGGAGCACAAGGAGGAGATGCTTCGCAACAAGGTGGCGGTAATTCAGATGGTGGCGATGATGTTACCGATGTGGATTATGAAGAAGTTAAGTGATGAAA
>JALSLF010000327.1 GCA_026988445.1 Bacteroidales bacterium | reverse complement strand
TAAATATTTATTTACCTTTTTTTCTATCACTAAAATAAGTGAAAATATTTACTTTTCAAACACTGTGTAAGATTTTCTTACACAGTTGTTTGATTTTTTTTCCATTTATTTACTTGCGGATTTAAGGGTATAATTAAAAAAATCCAGTTAAGGCTTTAACCTTTGGCAGGATTTATTGTTTTTTGATTGCTTTGTTAATTCTTTTCATAAGATTTTTTACATCCATTCAGGCACTTTACCGATAACAATTCCGAAAACGAATTGCGCCCAATAATAACTGAAAAGAGTTGTGATTACTACACCTATCATATTTAACCAAAATCCGGTACGCATCATTTGGTGTATTTTTAATTTGTTTGTACCGAATACTATGGCATTTGGCGGTGTAGCTACCGGCAGCATAAATGCTAATGAGGCGGCTATTGTTGCCGGCAACATTAATAATAAGGGATTTATTTGTATTGAAACTGCCAACCCTGCTAATACTGGCAACAGAATTTGTGTTGTTGCCGTATTGGAGGTAATTTCTGTAAGAAAAGACATAAACAAAGCAATAATAAAAATCAATGCAATGGGAGGGAGGTGTCCGATAGCTTTTAATTTTTCGCCCATCCAAAGCGATAAGCCCGAATCGACAAAACCGCCTGCCAATGCAAAACCACCGCCAAATAAGATAATTATGCCCCATGGTAATTGATTTAGTACATCTAATGCCAAAATACGGTCGCCACGCTCACGGGTAGAAGGTATGATGAATAATAATAAGGAAATTGCTATGGCTACCGTTCCATCGCTTATATATTTGGGTTGAGAAAATAGAGCAGACCAACCCGGTATTTTAAAACTACCAAAATCAAAACCACTGCGTGTTATCCAAAGTATTGCTAAAGCAATAAATGCATACAGCACTACTTTTTCTTCAAAACTCAATTTACCCAATTCCTTGTATTTTTCTTTAAAAAGTTCTGTGTTTCCTGTAATTTTATGTTTTGAGCGATACATGCGGGTAATAATCAACCAGGAAGATATAATCATAAAAATACTTACAGGGAAACCAAAAAGCATCCATTGTGAAAAAGAAATTTCAGGGGCATTGGGAAACATAATTGAAAAAATCTTTACAAAAGCAGGGTTAGGGGGCGTACCTATTAATGTGGCTATTCCCCCTGCAGATGCGCTATAAGCAATACCCAGTAAAAGGGCAACGGATATTTTTTGCACATTTTCTTTTCCTTCGTCTTCTTCTAATTTTAAAATAATTGAATTAGCAATGGGGAGCATCATCATTACGGTTGCCGTATTTGACATCCACATAGAAAGAAATGCCGTAGATGCCATAAAACCCAGCAATAAACGATTAGCGCCTGCACCGGTGTGCATTAATACTTTTAAGGCAATTCGTTTGTGCAAATTATGCCGTTCCATAGCCAGCGCCATAATGAATCCGCCGATGAATAAAAAGATAATATTGTTGGCATAAGTTGAGGCGACCTCTTTTCCGTTAGAAACACCAAGCAGTGGAAATAAAACCAAAGGTAAAAGAGCTGTTGCAGCAATGGGTATCGCTTCGGTAATCCACCAAACCGCCATTAGTGCAGCTACAGCCATCGTTCTGCCGATAAGTGGTTTGTCGGGGTCTATATTAAGGTATAAAATCAGGAAAAATAAAAATATTCCACCTAATAAACCGCTAAGGCGGAGCGGGTAATATTTAGAAAAAACATTCATTGATTAAGGGATTTCGGTTTGCTTAATCAAATTTAATCATAATTTTTGTAATTTGATTATTTCTTAATATTTAATTTAGCTTTAAGTAAGTTCAAATCGTCCGGCAGGACATTTGAATGTTAATATATAAGTAGTAATTAGAATAATTTTTTTTGCAATTGTTTGGTTTGTTAGATATTACTAATTATAGGAATAAAAAAAACTCAGATGTAAAAAACACCTGAGTTTTAAATGTTAAAGTACCCGGGGCCGGGATCGAACCGGCACGGCCGCAATGGCCACTGGATTTTAAGTCCAGCGCGTCTACCAATTCCGCCACCTG
>JALSLF010000326.1 GCA_026988445.1 Bacteroidales bacterium | reverse complement strand
CGGTGTTCGGAGTTCGTCATTAACAAAAAAGAATAGCCAATAACGATTAATGAATGATGAATTTTGATATTTTTAATTTATAGTTTAATAATTTATACAAATCTTTATTTGCATTATGAAAGTAAAAATTGTTAATAAATCATCTTTTGATTTGCCTGAATATCAAACTATTGCTTCTTCCGGCTTGGATTTACGAGCTAATATAGATGAAGATATTATCATAAAACCTTTAGAACGTGTACTTGTACCTACGGGTTTGTTTATTTCAATTCCTGTTGGTTATGAAGTTCAAATACGTCCACGTAGTGGATTGGCTTTTAAACATGGTATTACTGTTTTAAATAGCCCCGGTACTATTGATGCTGATTATAGAGGTGAAATAAAAGTTATTTTAGTAAATTTGTCCGATAAGGAGTTTACCATAGTTCAGGGAGAACGTATTTGCCAAATGGTTTTTGCAAAGGTAGAACAAATTGAATGGAAAATTGTTTCCAATCTGGATGATACAGATAGGGGAGAAGGAGGTTTTGGACATACCGGTACGAAATAGATTTAGATTTTTTTTATAAATTAGGTTTATTTATTGTTCTTTATTTTCTATTTCTTCGTTTTCTTTATAACAAATTATTTTAAAATCCATCAATTGAAACATTTAATATTCATATTATTTTTCTTATTTTCTGTTAATTTATTTGCTCAAAAGGGCAAAAACAATTCTGATTATAAGTTCACTTATTTGTATTCTGATGCTTTAAAATATAAGTTAGATGAGAATTATGATGAGGCTTTAGATTTGTTTAACGAATGCTTAAAATATAAACCTAATAGTTCAGCTGCTTTATATCAGGTTTCTTTAATTTATACCTATAAAAAAGAATTTCATACAGCCCTTGATTTTATTAATCAAGCTTTAAAATTAGTTCCTGATAATCAGTGGTATTTGTTACTCAAAGCAGATTTAGCTGCTAAAATTGATGATCATAAGGCTTTTGTAGATACTTATAAAACGCTTTACAAATATTTTCCCGATAATCCGGAATATGCATATAAGTTAGCTGTAATAAACTATAAACAAAAGAATTACGATAATGCTCTATTAATTTTGAATAGGATAGAGAAGGAACAGGGTGTTGTTGAGAACGTATCTTTTTTAAAAAATAATATTTATTATCAAATAAAGCGTTATGATTTATTATTGGATGAATTGAAGAAATTAGTGGCTGTATTTCCGGATAGTGTCAAATATATTGATATGCTTGCAAAATATTATCTATCTATGCGTCAAACAAATAAAGCTTTGGAGGTGTATCAACAAGGGCTTTTAAAATTTCCCGGAAGTAAACGTTTATCTTTTGGTTTGGCAGATTTGTATGGAAATATGAAAAATTTTTCTGATGGATACCCACTGCTTATTACCGGAATCGCTGCCTATGAACTTCCCTTAGATGAAATTTCATCTGTTTGTGAAAAATATTTGAACAGTCGTGAAGTATCCAAAGACAAAAAAATTACTATATACGATACACTTGTTCGTACTTATCCTAAGAAATTGAGTTTTCAAACCGAATTTATTAATTATTTAATCCATGAAAAAGAGCTTGAATTAGCTGAAACAAAAATTCTTCATATTTTAAGTTCCTATCCTGATAACTTTGATTTATGGCTTGGCTTAATGGATATTTATGCTTCTCAAAAAAGGTTTCAATCATTGCAAAAATCTGCAAATGATGCTTTAAACTATTTTCCAAATCAGGCTGCGGTTTATTTCTATTCCGGTTATGCCGAATTCTTTCTTTCCAATTACCAAAAATCTATTCTTAAATTAAAAACCGGTTTGGACTATATTGCTGATAATAATCAACTTAAATTACAATTTTATCAATATTTGGCAGAAGCTTATCATGCTATAGATGACACCATTCATTCTGATGCTTATTTTGATAAGTATTTAGCTTTAGACAGGCATAATCCTTATGTTATGAACAATTATGCTTATTATTTATCACTTGAAAACCGCAGTTTAGATAAAGCCTTATATTTTGCAGAACGTGCCATTG
>JALSLF010000325.1 GCA_026988445.1 Bacteroidales bacterium | reverse complement strand
CACGAACATAGCTGTGGACATAAGGTATAAACTAAATTGAGCGATTATGTACAAAAAGCGGGTAAGAAAAAAGAATTTTACATGAACCATATTGAAGCGTGTTGCGGCAGGGATTGAAGCGTATAGCCCACAGGCTGCAATGCTTGTAAAAGCCGGCGGGAAAGAGCGACCATAGGAAGCTACTTTGCCGGCGAGCTTTTACAGCATTGCAGGCGAGGACTATGAGCGGAAAGCCCGTAGCCGCCCAGATATTTATACCTTATTATACATACTCACACTGAAAGGCAGATTATATCAAATATATTATACAACATAGCATGAAAGTTTAAGTTGCATGTATGCAAAATTTTATTAATTTTGGCAGACTTATAAGATATATGGAGTTTTTTAATAGAATATGCTTTAATAAATATATAACTATTAATTTAATTAACATAATTTAAAGTCTTACGGAATGAAAATATATCAAACTAATGAAGTCCGGAATCTTGCCTTGCTTGGCAATGCCGGACTGGGGAAAACCACCCTTGCAGAATCGATGCTGTTTGAAGGCGGTGTTATAAAAAGACGCGGTGATGTTAGCCAAAAAAATACGGTTTCGGATTATCACGAAATTGAACATGAACGTGAAAGTTCTGTATTTTCAACTGTGCTGCACACTGAATGGTTGGGTAAAAAAATTAATATTATTGATACTCCGGGTGCCGACGATTTTGTAGGCGGTGTTATATCGGCGCTGCATGTTGTGGATACAGGAATTATGATGGTTAATGCCCAAAATGGTGTGGAAACAGGTACTGAAATTATCTGGCGACATACGGAAAATTTAAATAAACCGGTGGTTTTTGTAATTAATCAACTTGACCATGATAATGCGAATTACGAAAAAACTATTGATGATATTAAACAAGCATTTGGCAAAAAGGTTACGGTTGTTCAATATCCGGTGAATCCGGGTGCTGAATTTAATGCTGTAGTAGATGTGCTTTTGATGAAAATGTATAAATGGGGACCGGAAGGTGGTGAACCGGAAATAGTTGATATTCCGGCAGACCAAATGGATAAAGCTACTGAATTACATAATGAGCTGGTTGAAGCTGCTGCTGAGAATGATGAAGAATTAATGGAAATTTTCTTTGAAAAAGAAAGTTTAACAGAAGATGAAATGCGCAAAGGGATGCGTGAAGGTTTAATTAAACGTGAATTATTTCCGGTATTTTGTACTTCGGCTAAGAAAAATATGGGTGTACGCCGCTTAATGGAATTTTTGGGCAATGTAGCACCTACTCCTGACCAAATGCCAGCCCCTGTTAATAATGAAGGAAATGAGGTTAAATGTGATGCCAACGGACCTACTTCTTTATTTGTATTTAAAAATACTGTTGAACCACATTTAGGTGAAGTTTTGTACTTTAAAGTAATGTCGGGTACTGTTGAAGAAGGTATGGATTTAATTAATACCAATAAACAAGCAAAAGAACGTTTATCGCAATTGTTTGTGGTTGCAGGAAAAAACCGTACCAAAGTAGAAAAATTAGTAGCCGGAGATATTGGTGCTACAGTTAAATTGAAAGAAACCAAAACAAATCATACTTTAAATGAAAAAGGTCAAGACTGGTATTTTCCTGAGATGCAATTTCCTGACCCTAAATTCAGAGTGGCTATTAAAGCAAAAAGCGAATCGGATGATGAAAAGTTGGGTGAAGTTTTGCATCGTATTCAAGAAGAAGACCCAACGGTTATTTTAGAATATTCAAAAGAATTAAAGCAGCTGATTTTACACGGACAAGGTGAGTTCCATTTGAATATGGTAAAATGGCATTTGGATAATATACATAAGGTGGAAACTGAATTTATTACGCCTAAAATTCCTTATCGTGAAACAATTACTAAAGCTGCACAAGCAGATTATAGACATAAAAAGCAATCGGGTGGTGCCGGACAATTTGGTGAGGTGCATTTGGTTATTGAACCTTATGAAGAAGGTATGGAAGACCCGACTATGTATAAATTCGGAGACAAAGAATTAAAGATAAATGTTCGCGGGAAAGAAGAAATAA
>JALSLF010000324.1 GCA_026988445.1 Bacteroidales bacterium | reverse complement strand
CCAAATCGCACACCATTATTGGGAATGCTCAAAAAAACCTACTCACCGTAACTGATGCTACGTCTGCGTTGCTTTTTTCTGCGCTACACCAATACTGATGCACGCTTTGGCTTTTCGCAACGAACATAGCTGCGGATTTAAGGTTTGAACATAAATTAAGCAATTATGAATAAATTAAATCAATAAGCATATTATCTTTTCCTATATACTTCGCTCAAATTATAATTTACCGAAAAATGATTGGATGCACCTGCCAAATGATAAAACGCCTGTCCGAAACTAATCTTTATTTTTTTGATGTTTATGTAAAATCCCCAAGAAAACCCGACTAAACCCGGCTTTTCTACAATCATTAGCTCTTTTCGTCGCTGATGATTGTATCCGAAGATTAAATTAAAATTTTTGGAAGGAACAAATTCAAGACCGAAAATAAAGTGCCTGAAAAAATTATCAACTATACCTATTTTATATTCTTCTATTTCGGTTTGAGTAGGCTCAACAGCCGAAAAAGCAATATTGTCCGCCTTATTATAAGTTAAATCCCATTGATTAATGTATTGGTATAATACTGAAAAACGAAATGGTGCATGTGCTAATTTTTGACTTATGCCTAACTGTATATTTAAAGGAATCTTTTCATAATTACCCTTTGTGTAAGGTTTTAATTGTGTTCCAAGATTACGAATCACAAAGCCTGCACTTAAACCTTTTTTATTTTGATAATTTAAACCTGCATCCAGTGCTAAGCCAAAAGAACTATATGTTTCCATTTGCGAATAAATGGGTTTTAAATTTAAACCTACCGATAAAGTACTGTCAATAAGCTCTCTTGACCAAAATATATTCACTGCCAACTCAAAAGCTGAAAATTCACCTGTGATTTTACCGGTTTCATCCGCTTTTATGAATTTTCCGTAATTAATATAGTTTAATCCGGCAGCAAACATACCGGCTTTTTCAAAATTTTTAGCATAAGCTAGATAACCATAATTAATCCCTGCAAAATAATTTAAATAATTTAATACGAGTTGCGAAGACATAGCTGTATCCAAAGTGGCAGGATTGTCATAAACAAAATTCAAATCATCGGTTTTGAGGGAAATATTTTTACCGCCAAGTGCAGCCAAACGAGCGGAATTGGTTATTTCAAGAAAAGAATATGTATAAGTCCCGCCAATTTGAGCAAAACTCTTAGAGGAAATAAATAAAAATAATAGTATGTATAAATATTGCTTATGCATATACAAAATTAGGAATTTCACATGTCAAAGATAATAAATAAAACTACTTTCTATTTTTATTATTTTTCCAAAAGATAATAATATTTTTTAAATGTACGGCTTTATTTAATTGTGATAATAATAAACCGGAGAGCACTACAAAAATACCGATTATATTAATCCAGTTTAAGTTTTCGCCCAAAACATACCATGCAAATATTGCGGTAAAAACAGGTATTATGTTTGAAATGGTATTTGCTTTAGTAATCCCAAGCACTTGAATACCATATATAAAAAGCATAAACGCCATTGAAGAAGCAAATATCGCTAAAGCAAACAATGGTTTAGCAATTGTCCAAGTAAAAGTTACATGAGTAAAATTATTAAAATCAAAATAAAAAAATACGGGAATAAAAAACACTAAGCCGATTAAATTTTGATAGCTAATGAGGTTAAATACATCATATTTTCCTGCTAAATCAACAGTTAAAACAGAATATGCAACTGCAGAGAATACAGCCAAAGCCATCAATAAAATACCTTTCATGCTTGCAGATAATGTGAAATCATCATTAAACAAAACCAAAATAACCCCAATAACAGATACTAAAATACCCAATACATTTAATATTGTAAATTTTTCTTTCAAGTAAAAATAAGCTGCAATGGGTGTAAAAAGCGGAATAGTAGCTATTAACACAGATGCAGTAGTAGAGCTAACATATTTTAGACCAATGGTTTCACCAATAAAATATAAAAAAGGTTGAAAAAAAGAAAGTAATACCAATCTTCCCCTATCTGCTTTTTTTATCGGTTTAAGACGTTTAAACAAATAGCCTATCGAAAACAAAAAA
>JALSLF010000323.1 GCA_026988445.1 Bacteroidales bacterium | reverse complement strand
TTCGGCGATTAATTCCGCGTGCACGCAAATAAAACAATGCTTCTTCGTCAATTTGCCCTGTGGTACTGCCGTGAGAACAAGCTACATCATCGGCATAAATTTCTAATTGCGGTTTACTGTTTACTTTGGCATATTCTGTCATTAATATGTTTTTATTCAGCTGATTAGCATTTGTTTTTTGAGCATCTCTATCCACTAATACGCGTCCGTAAAATACAGCACTTGCTTTATTATCAATAATTCCTTTATACAGTTGATTACTGTTATTATGCGGCTTTGCATGATGTACAAACACCGAATTATCAAAATGTTGTTCCCTGTCGGGCATATACAATCCGTTTAAATCGGTTTCGCAATTGCTGCCGTTTTGAATAACTTTTAAATCGTTACGTACCAACATACCGCAAAAAGTAGTTGTGTGCATCGAGAAATTACTGTTGCTCTCTTGAATAACTTTTGTATAATTTAACTGTGCCGCATCCACACCTTCGCCCTGAATAATATTAAAATTCAAATATGCGCCGTCTTCAAGGAATAACTCATTTGCAATATTATCTAATGTATAGTTGAGCGATAATGAATGATAAGTGTTTACAATTTGTGCCTGACTTAACTTATCGGCAATGATTAAATTACGATATTGCGAAACCGTTTTACGCGACTGACCATCAGAGAAATTTATAATATGAATAGGCTTATCTACCTTAAAATTCGGGGCAATATAAATAAATGCACCGTTTGATGAATATGCTGTATTTAAAGCCGTAAAAAAATTACTTGTTTTAATATCCGATTTATTAAAATACCTATCAAACAGTACTTTATGCTCTTTTTTAGCATCTTGCATAGAGCTGATAATTACTTTATTTTCATTATTTTGGATATCGGATAGTTCCGGAATAAAATAACCGTTCACAAAAATTAAACGGTAAGCATCTAATCCGGGAATAGAAAATAAATTAACTTCTTCTTTACTTATTGAGCGATATTCTGCCGGACTATAGCGATGCCTGAAAATTTTATTCAGACTTGTATGTCGCCATTCCTCTTGTTTTTTATCAGGAACTTCTATCTTATCCAATATTTCAATTGCATTTTTTTGATTGTCTCCTTGCAATAATACCTCATCATTGCTTTTACGGAATATATTAATAAAGTCCTCTTTTGATATTTTTGTTTTTAATGCCATTTTTTTGTTTTTTTTGTGTTAAAATTATTCAGTGCATTCTTTTTAAACCATTTAACACTGTAACAATCCGCCAAAGGTCGGACAAATTTTAACCTTTCAATTCTAATTTATGCATTTACTTCTTGCTTAATCCAATCGTAGCCTTTTTCTTCCAATTCAAGAGCAAGTTCTTTACCACCGGTTTTCACAATTCTACCATTATACAATACATGAACCACATCAGGCACTATATAATCCAGTAATCGTTGATAATGAGTAATTACCATAAAGCCATTATGCTCGTTACGCAATTTATTAACTCCGTTGGCAACAATACGTAATGCATCAATATCTAATCCCGAATCGGTTTCATCAAGAATGGCTAATTTGGGTTCTAACATTGCCATTTGAAAAACTTCGTTTTTCTTTTTCTCACCACCCGAAAATCCTTCGTTTACCGCACGATTGGTAAGTTTGGAATCAATTTCAACCAATTCTTTCTTTTCTTTCATTAATTTTAAAAACTCAGCAGGCGATAAAGGCTCTAAACCTTTATGCTCTCGATGTTGTTCCAGTGCAGCTTTCATAAAATTAACAATGGAAACTCCTTTTATTTCAACAGGATATTGAAAAGCAAGAAAAATACCTTCGCGACTGCGTTCTTCGGGTGCTAATTCTAAAAGGTCTTTGCCGTTAAAAGTTACTTTACCTTTGGTAACTTCATAAATATCACGCCCGGCAAGTACTGCAGATAATGTGCTTTTGCCTGAACCGTTAGGTCCCATAATCGCATGCACTTCACCTTCTTTAATTTCCAAATTAATACCTTTTAATATTTCTTTACCTTCAATTGAAGCATGTAAATCTTCTATTTTTATTAATGTTTTGCTCATTTTTGTATATTTAATTCAAGTTT
>JALSLF010000322.1 GCA_026988445.1 Bacteroidales bacterium | reverse complement strand
TATCTTCTTCATAAACGCTTATTTCCCTCAAAGGAATTTTCTTAATATCCAATAATGATACATTATTAATTATCAATTTATTGTCTTTATAAAACCAAAATGTAAGACTCAACAACAAAAGAACTAAAGCGGCAGCACGATACAAAAATGAAATTTTGAATTTGAAAACTTCTGTTTGTATTTTTTGCTTTAATGCTGACTTATTTTTATAAATAATTTTTGAAGGTGTAAGTTTTGTTTTTTGAATATCATTAAAAACTTTCTTGTATTTGTTGTTTTCAAATAATTGATTTAACTCATTTAATTCTTCGGGCATTATTTCATTTTCCAAAAAAGCAATGCTCAAACGCTCAATTTTACTAATCCCATTAATTGCCTTTTCGGAATTTTCTTTTATAAGATTTTTATTGTTAAAATAAATTCTTTCGGGGACTAATTTAAAATCGTTAAAACCTTCTAAATCAATTTGCAGATTGGGATGTAAACGCACAAATTTACGTAATTCAATTTCATCGGCAAGAGGTAAATTCCCTTCGATAAAATCAAGTAAAAATGCTTCGTAATTTTGTGTGTTTATTTTCATGAGTTTATCAAAAAAGAAATGAATTTATGCTACATTTTCAATTTTCACAATGTAATTTTTCAAAAAAACCCGGGCACGGTAAATATATACTTTTACTTGCGATTCGTTTAAGTGCGCTATTTCGGCAATTTCTTTATATGAATATCCTTCATAGTCGCGCAAGAGCAATACCGCTTTTTGTATTTCGGGTAATTGTTCCAAAGCTCTGTTCAGTATTTCTTTTAAATCGGAATATTGTTCGTTATGCGTGTGTTCGTACTCATTATTTTCCATTGTACTCATTCGTTTATTACGTCGTATGTAGTCAATCATGACATGATAACCCGTAGAAAACAAGTACGATTTTGCTTTTTTTACATCTACATTTTTATAATTCAACCAAAGTTTTTCATAACTATCCTGAACAAAATCATTCGCCAATGCAACATCTTTTATGTTTTTCAATAAAAAACGATACAAATTATCCGAATATTTATCAACACACGCGTTGTATTCCTCAATATTCATAAAAGTTCAGGTCTATAATGTTTGTTGTTATGACGAATATAGTCTTTAATTTGTTACAAAAAAAATCATATTTTTGTGTTTAACTTAAATTAAGCATATAAAAATGAAATCATTATATTTTATCCTTATATTAATTTTACATACTGTTTTTGCTTTGGGGCAAACAGTTACTGTTGTAGATAATACTAATTTACAACCAATAGAACATGTTGTTATAAAAAGCGGGAACTTATCGGTAACAACTGATATCAACGGAAAAGCAAGCATCCGTAATTTTAGCAAAAGCAATGTACTGATATTTGAACATCCTTTTTTTAAAGAGCTTATTATCAGCTATAACAATTTGGAAAAACAGAATTTTGAAATAAGGCTTTCCGAAAGTATTTTAAATTTGGACGAGATTGTTGTTTCCGCAAATCGTTGGGAACAAAACAAAAAGGAAATTCCCAATAAAATAACAAGCATATCTGCAAGTGAAGTAGCATTTGAAAACCCGCAAACTACTGCAGATTTGTTAGCTATGTCTAATCAAGTTTTCATACAAAAAAGTCAAATGGGAGGAGGTAGCCCAATGATAAGAGGTTTTGCCACTAATCGCATTTTGATTGTTGTGGACGGTGTACGAATGAATAATGCCATATACCGAAGCGGAAACCTGCAAAATGTACTATCATTAGATGCAAGCAGCATAGAAAATACAGAGGTAATTTTTGGTCCCGGTTCTGTAATTTACGGAAGCGATGCAATTGGTGGTGTTATGGATTTTCATACTTTGCAAGCCAAATTATCATCTTCCGAAAAGATAAAATTTTCAGGAAACGTTCTTTCAAGATATTCCACCGCTAATAAAGAAAAAACCGGACATGTAGATTTTAATATTGCCGGCACAAAATGGGCTTTTCGTTCAAGCATTTCATATAGCGATTATAGCGATTTAAAAATGGGAACTAAACAGCATGAGGAATACACACGTACGGAATATGTAGCTTGGATAAATAA
>JALSLF010000321.1 GCA_026988445.1 Bacteroidales bacterium | reverse complement strand
ATTCGTGTTTTCCAAACGGAAAAGGAGGAATTGTAGATGATTTGATTGTTTATCATTACGAAGACAACAAATATATGCTGGTAGTAAATGCAGCCAATATTGAAAAAGATTGGAACTGGTTAAACGAACAAAACACCGAAGGTGCCGAACTGGAAAATGCTTCGGACACAATTTCGCAATTAGCCGTTCAAGGTCCTTTGGCTACAAAAGTTTTACAAAAACTTACCGATATAAACCTTTCGGATATTAAATTTTACACTTTTACCGTAGGTAAATTTGCCGGTGTAGATAATGTAATTATTTCTGCTACCGGATATACCGGTTCCGGTGGTTTTGAATTATATATGTATAACAGCGATGCTGATAAAATTTGGAATGCAGTTTTTGAAGCAGGTAAAGAGGAAGGCATTAAACCTATTGGTCTGGCTGCACGCGATACCCTTCGTTTAGAAATGGGTTATTGCCTTTACGGTAATGACATTTATGATACTACTTCTCCTATTGAAGCCGGATTGGGTTGGATTACCAAATTTACCGATGGAAACAACTTTATTGACCGCGAATTTTTACAGAAACAAAAAGAAGCGCCCATTGTTCGCCGTTTAAAAGGATTTGAAATGATTGAACGCGGAATACCTCGTAAAGGCTATGAAATTGTAAATGCCGAAGGCGAAAAAATAGGAATGGTTACTTCGGGAACTATGTCGCCAAGCTTAAAAAAAGGTATTGGCATGGGCTATGTAAATGCCGGCTATTTAAAAGTAGATACCGAAATTTATATAAAAATCAGGAATAAAAATGTTAAGGCAAAAATTGTAAAATTACCCTTTTACAAAGCAGAATAATTAATTCGAGAATTAACCATTGGGGATTAGTTAATTATTAATTCCCCAATGCTCAAATATTTCTTAATCAATCCAACAAACCAATAACAAATTAATAATTAAACCATTAACAAAAAGCAAAATATAATTACTAAATCGTAAATATGAAGTTGGTTACACCATAACTTGAAGATTTTAGCTAATATTAAAAAAATTTGAATAATTTGGATAAAGATAAAAGAATACTGGATGTTTGTTTAACACCTGCATTAATTGAAAATTTCGATACAGATGATACCATAATGGTAATTATTGATGTCGTGCGTGCAAGCTCGACCATTTGCACCGCATTCTACTATGGTGCTGACGAAATTATACCGGTTGCCGATAAAGAAAAGGCACTAAGCTATAAACAAGAAGGCTATTTAATTGCCGGTGAACGAAATGGTGAAAAGCTGGAAGGTTTTGATATGGGTAACTCACCTTTCGAGTTTATGAGCCCTGATTTGGAAGCAAAAAAAATTGCCATTACTACTACAAACGGAACACAAAATATTGAAAAAGTATCAAAACATCTCGGCAAAAATTCAGAAATTGTGATAGGAGCTTTTGTAAATCACAAAGTACTTTTAAATTATTTGCGAAATGCCGGAAAAAACATTTTGTTGGTTTGTTCGGGCTGGAAAGGAAATGTAAGCATTGAAGATACTATTTTTGCAGGCAAATTAATTGAAGATTTAAACCGTTTTAATCAATATAACTATTCATCAGATGCAGCAAATCATGCCCGTTTAATCTATAATCAGGCAAAAGAGGATATTTTTGGTTTTATTATGGACCAATCTATGCGATTTAGAGATAAAATAAGCCTTTTGGGCAATGATATCCGTTATTGCTTAAAAGAAGATGCTACCAATGCAATTCCTGTGCTTGTGGAAGGAAAATTCATCAATAAACAAGAAGCAGCAGGGAACTAATTTAGTGCTTTACATCACTTCTTTACAATTTCAGTACCTATTAAATGCAAAAAAGCAAAATACTATGTATTTTGCTTTTTAAAGTGATTCCAGAAGGACTCGAACCTTCAACCTACAGCTTAGAAGGCTGTTGCTCTATCCAGTTGAGCTATGGAACCAATCGTTTTTCGGGTGGCAAAAGTAATAATTTTTTAGAAAATACAATATTTTTTTTCTACTTTTTTCTTTTAAAAATTTTAACTCATCCAAAACGCTATTTTGGATGAGTTAAACCTAAATTGAGCGATTA
>JALSLF010000320.1 GCA_026988445.1 Bacteroidales bacterium | reverse complement strand
ATAACTTCAATGTATTTTTTCCATTTACGCCTTTTTTCCGGCAATTTAATTTCTTTTCTTCCGGTGATGTATTGCATGGTAAGGCTTTGATCATCTTTAAGTAATTGAGCAGGACTACCCTGAAAAACCACTTCGCCCCCCTTAATGCCCGAAAACGGACCTATATCAATAATTTCATCGGCTGCACGAATAATGTCTTCATCGTGCTCTACAACTATTACCGTATTGCCGATTTTCTGTAAATTTCGTAATACTTTAATCAATAAATAGGTATCTCTGCTGTGCAAACCGATACTCGGTTCATCTAAAATATACAAAGAACCTACCAGACTGCTACCCAAGGAAGTTGCCAAATTAATTCGTTGACTTTCGCCTCCCGATAATGTGGATGAAAGTCTATTTAAGGTTAAATAGCTTAAACCTACATCGTTTAAGAATTTTAAGCGATTAATAATTTCTAAAAGCAAACGTTTGGCTATTTGCGTATCGTGTTCGCTCAGTTTTAAATTACTAAAAAAATCAAACAACTCATCAACAGGCATTAAAACAAGTTCTGAAATGGTTTTCCCACCAACTTTCACATAGGATGCTTCTTTTTTTAAACGTGTTCCTTTACAAACAGGACATATTGTTTTACCACGATAACGCGACAGCATAACGCGATACTGAATTTTATAATTCTCTTTTTCAAGCATTTGAAAAAACTCATCTAAACCTTTAAAATATTGGTTACCTGTCCAGATAAGCTGTCTTTGTTCATCGCTTAAGTCATAATACGGGCGATGTATCGGGAAATCAAATTTATCGGCACTATAAATTAATTGCTCACGCCACCAACCCATTTTTTCACCTTTCCAGCAAGCAATTGCACCTTCGTAAACCGATAAGGATTTATTAGGTACTACCAAATTTTCATCAATTCCCATAACTTTGCCAAAGCCTTCGCAGCGCGGACAAGCACCTACCGGATTATTAAAGCTAAACAAATGAACCGAAGGCTGAGTAAAAACAATACCATCTGCCTCAAAACGATTTGAAAAACTCAGTGTTTCAATTTGATTGTCTTTAAAAACTTGAACAATACATGCTCCTTTTCCTTCATAAAAAGCAGTTTGTATCGAGTCTGCTGCTCTGCTGAAAGTATCCTCATTATTATCTACCACTAAACGGTCGATTAATAAGTTAAATTTTTTTCGGTTTTTCGGTTTTGATTGTAAAATATCGTCAATTCGTTTAATTTCTCCTTTTTCTTCAATACGAGAAAATCCCTGTTTCAGTAAAACCTCTAAATGTTGGATATAATTACGGTTTTCAGGTACCTTAACCGGCGCTAAGATTTGTAGCCTAGTGCCTTCCGGAAATGAAGATATAGCATTAATTACATCAGTAACACTGTGTTTTATGACTTCTTTACCGGATACGGGCGAGTAGGTTTTGCCAATACGCGCGTATAAAAGTTTTATATAATCGTATATTTCGGTAGAAGTACCTACGGTTGACCGCGGATTTCGCGTATTTACTTTTTGTTCAATAGCAATTGCCGGCGGAATACCTTTAATATAATCTACTTCGGGTTTATTTATTCTACCAAGAAACTGCCTTGCATAAGAAGATAAACTTTCAACATAGCGTCTTTGTCCTTCTGCATAAAGCGTGTCGAAAGCTAAAGACGATTTACCGGAACCGGACAAACCGGTGATTACAATAAATTTATTGCGTGGAATTTTTAAGTCGATACTTTTTAAATTATGAACCCGCGCTGCTTTTATTATTATATGCTTTTTGCTATTTGTTGCCATTAAATAATTTTTATTGCGCACAAACTTAACAATACTTACTTAAATACTAAAAACTAAATGGTACTACCACGAATTTAGTGAAATAAAGTAAATATTTAATAAGTTTTCAGACTTTTGGCAAATTGATGCCGGTTACTGGTTGCTGGTTGCTGGTTGCTAGTTGCCGGTAGGCAATAGCATTAAAAAAACAATAGCATATATTTATAAAAAACATTTGCCATAGGCAAACTATTGGTGATTAAAAATAAGATATCGAAGATATTTAAAATATGTCTGGTTAACAAGCTAAACC
>JALSLF010000319.1 GCA_026988445.1 Bacteroidales bacterium | reverse complement strand
AAAAAAACGGGACAATTCCTTGTCCTGAGTTGGTGCCTGAATTAAAAGAAACGGTGGCTCAAATATCAAAATAAATAAGCTCTTTTCATAGTTAAAAAACGATGCTGTTGAAGCATCGTTTTTTTTTTGCCAAATTGAGAGAGAATTTATTTTAAAAAGAGCTCAATTTAGTTTGATTAATTACCTCCCGTGAGGGCTTCGCGTTCATAAACTTATTAATTATTCATGTATTTAGCTGTGTTTTAATTTTCCCAACTTTTACTAATTAAACTTCCTGTTTGAACATCATTTTCAATTGTTAGATAGGTTTCAATTTCCTGCTGCAAATCTTCAACATGTGAGATAATCCCTACAATACGGTTTTCTTTTCTTAAGGTTTTAAGTGTTTCAAAAACACTGCTTAGTGCATCTTTATCCAGCATCCCAAAACCTTCATCTAAGAAAAAGAAATTGCTTTTTGAACCGCTTGTTGATTGCACATTATCGGCCAGAGCCAGTGCTAAGGATAAGGAAGCTTGAAATGTTTGTCCGCCTGATAGTGTTTTTACACTTCTTAATTTACCCCCGTTTAAAAAATCACGTATTTCAAAATTATTATTTTCGTTGAGTTCCAATTTGAGTTTTTGCCCGGATAAATAAAAAAAACGTTGGTTAGCCGCATTTACCAAATTTTGCAGATAAACAGATGATACATAATTCACAAAGCCGTTCCCTGCAAATAAGGATTTTAATGTGCGTATATTCTCAGCGCGCAATTGCAGGTTTTTTAGCTCTTTTTGCAGTTTTTGTTTATTAACAAGTTTGTTTTCTAATTGTTGTTTATCGTTTTCTAAAGCACCTGCTTTTTTACCCAGCAATTCGGTTTTTTGCTTTATGTTTTTTAAATTTTCAATTAATTCTTGGTGTTTTTGGGCATCGTATTTTTTATTTTTAGTTTCTTGCGTCAATTTTTTTAACTGTTCCGATACATTGAAAAACTCTTGTTTAAACCGATTAATTTCAGCACTGATTTTTTCAGTATTCAAGTTTTTGTTTAATATATTTATTATCTCATTAACATTATTATATTCAGAGTTTTTAAGTAATAGTTTAATGTCTTTTTCAATTTTTTCAGACTGTTGTTTATTAAGTGATAAATCTTTTTCGATGGTTTGAACTTTGCCTTCAATGCCGGCAAGTTCCCTGTTTAAACTGTTCAATTTTTGTTCGGCTTTTTCAAATTCGCTACTTATTTTTAAATACTTGTTGTTTAAATAGTTGATTTGTTTATTAATTAAGTCAGAATTTTTATTTATCCATTCATCATAATTTATATCATTTATTTGTGCCATTAAAGTTTCTTGTCTCGACTGTTGTTTAATTAAATCATTTTTTAGTTTATTTAATGCTTTTTCATATTGCTCTTTATTGATTAAGGTTTTTTTATAGTCATTTTCGGTGTTCTGTAAATTTATTTCCGTATTTTTTAATTCTTTTTGTGAAATTTCGGCTTTTTTAAAAGCGCTTGTCAACTCTTGTTCATTTATTTTTTCCTTTGCGGGATATTTCTTTTGCAGTTCCGATAACTCCTTGCTTAATTCATTCAGTTTTGTTGTTGCTTTGTGTTTGTATTCACTAATATTTTCTAACTTGATAAATAAATTATTTACAGTATTTTGAATTGCCAGTAGCTGTTTGTGATTTTTTTTGAGATTTGAGATTTGCTTTTCAAGATACTCAATATCTTTATTCAGATTATGTTCTTCTATTTTGTTTGGATGATTTGTTGAACCGCAAACAGGACAAGGCTCACCGGCGTGTAAGTTTTTTGAATAATCAATTAAGCCTTGTTTTATGTTTAATTCTTTGAGTTTTTGTCCTTTTTCGTCCAATTTTTTCTCAATATTTTCAAACTCACTATTTAATAAGCGGCTTATTGCATCTTTTTCTATTTTAAAATCTTGGTTTACATAATCTTTTAAAATATCTTTTAGCCCATTTCGGGTTTGTTCTTCTTTTGTATCCTGTGTTTTTAATTCGTTTTCATATTCTTTTATTTGTTTTATCAGATTGTTAATTAGTGTAAACCAATTCTTTATATTTGATAAGATATTCAAATCGGGCATTTCTTTTTTTACGGATAAAATTTCTTCTTTTAGTTGATTTCTCTTTTTTTCGAGAATTTTAAGCTGTTCGAGCGTGCTTTTCGTAACTTTTTCACCGTCGTCAATTCGTTTTTTTAAAATAAGTGTACTCGATTCTAATTCCTTAATTTCTTGTAATTTATTTAAATCAAGAGCTTGTCTTTTTAGTTCTTCACGCGTTATATATTCCGGCTTTAGCTCATTTATTTTACTTTCGTAGAAAGTAATTTGTTTTTTAATTTTCGATAAACTTTCTTTTTGCGTGTTTAAGTCATCTGTTTGCTTTTTAATCCGTATTTCGGTTTGTATTTTGGTTTCCACAGGTAATTTAAAATGATGCACGCAATAGTTGTATTCAATTATTTCGTTTTCAATGCGCTGATAATCTTTTTTTTTCTTATCAAGATTTATAAAATTTTTTTGCAAATTTTCTTTTTGTAAAAATAATTCACTTATTTTATTGTATTCTTCGTTTTGAATTTGTAATTTTTCTTGTTCGGCTTTTGCTGATTTCAACTCCGAAGCAATTTTATGCAGTTCTTGTTTTAAAATATTGATTTTTTCTTCCGAAACATTTTCTAATTGCAACAATTGACCTTGAACACCTGCTAATTTTTTTTCGTTTTCTTTTTCAATTTTAGCTACTTTAGCTGACAGATCATAACGATGAAGCCTAAAAAGCTCTTTCATCATTTTTGTTCGTTCGCCATCGGTAAGTTGTAAAAAATCTTGAAATTTTCCTTGCGGGATAATTATTGTTCGCCGGAAATTATCATAATTTAAACCGATAATTTCTTCTGCATTACTTGTTTGTACGGGTATCCATTCGTTTTTTTCTTTTTTATATACCGTACGTTTTAAATTTACGTCTTCAAATTTTTTACTGTTTCGTTTACCGCTTACTGCAAATCTGTATTCATCACCTGCATTGTTTTTAATAATTAAATCAATTAAAAAATCTTTTGATTTTAAGTTCATTAAATTATAAGCGCGATTATCTCTTTTGTTCAGTCGTTCAATTTCGCCAAAAATTGCAAACATCATTGCTTCCAATATGCTTGATTTACCACTTCCTACTTTGCCGAAAATTCCAAAAATTCCGGCACTTGTCAGATGCGAAAACTCAATTGTTTGTTCTTTTTGATAGGAATAAATACCTTTTATTTTTAGCGAAATTGGAATCATGTTTTTTATTATTGATTTGATTTACTTGTATATTTTTGTTTTGGACTATTGGGTTTATCAGGTATTGTCATAAATAATTTCTTTTTCATTAAAAGCGGTTTCAAAATACTTGTTCTAAAATGTTCACGATGTTTTAAATTTAAAAATTTCATTATCTCTGATGTCGATTTAGGTATTATGCAAAAATTGATGACAGCTTGCTCGGTAGCTTGCTCGGTAGCTTGCTCGGTGGCTTGCTCGGTAAGTTCAGACTTGTATATAGGTAATGTAATGTTAATTTTAAAAATATCACCTTCAATTAATTCCGGTTCTTTGTTTGAATATATTTTACAATATTTAAAAAGGTTACGAACGCCTGAACCTAATTCGTCTGCAAGACCTATTTCTTTAAATACTCTTGCAATTTTGGGGTTTTTCGGGTAGGGTGAAAATGTTTCCGGCAATAATTGACCATATCCATGTGCTTTATTGGCATTTTCAAATAGTACTTTGTCTTTTTGAATAATCATCTTTGCAGGGTAAGCATTTATGAAATCTCTATGAATTAATATATTAACAATTGCTTCTCTGAATATTTTGTCTCTAAGACTTATTCTTACATCATTTTCCAAATAAAACGGATCAGGTAAATGTTTATTAGCAAAGTTCATTAAACGTTCGTAGCTTTCTAACAAATTAGTTCGGATATCATCTCTGTCATCGTATCTGTCAATATTATATTTTCTTAAAATAGCATCGGTTTTGTGATGCGGTATCACATTCAAAATTGTTTCATCTTTACCGAATAGTAAAATTGCTGCTAATGTTAAACCGGTATTTCCCGTTTTGAAATCTTTAAGTATTAACCCAAAACTTTTTAATAATTCAGTATCACCTAATTTGGACAATGTATAATCTTCACCGGATTTATTTTTAATTGCTTCACGAACTCTATTTATCAGGTCATGCCTTAAATCGTTTATTGTAGCATGAGGGAATATCATATTTTCTGAGTAGCCGGTTTGTTTTCTTAGATATAGGGCAGTTACTAATTCCGTATTTCGTGTTATATTAAAATCACCATCATTATTTCTATCATAAATGCGTTCACCAAGTTTGTGAACTTGTGAGCTGACAGGAACATAAATATAAATTATATTTTTACCCTGTATTTCTATTATTTCAGGGAGAAAATAAAATGGAGGATTTAATTTTTGAGGATTATTTGCCTGGGTAATAAATTCATTTAGAATCTTTTGAGGATTTGATAAACCTACTATTTTTCTATTATCATCAACTCCGATAAATAAATGTCCGCCATTCCTATTTAAAAATGCACAAACGCTTTCAAAAACATCTTTATTTAATTTATTTTTTGATTCTTTAAATTCAATATTTATTCCTTCGCCTTGTTTTATTAATGCAAGTATTTTGCTGATTTTATTCATAAATAAAACTTATTTGCAGTATAATTTTTGCTTAAAATTAGCATTATAGAAATTTAAAACAAAAAAAATATGCTGAAACTTAAATTAGGGATAATAATTTATCTTGCTTTCTGCATCGCTCTAATCTATATTTCCTATATGCTTGATTTTTTCCTATTTTTGCCATTTGTAAAATCAAATCTTAAATTATGACCACAAAAACATTTAATGATATTTTTGAACAAACCATAAAAGAATATCACATAAAAGATGATGTAAATCAAGAGTTTAAAAGTGAATATAAAGAAAACAGTCTTGAATATTTGCTCAATAAAAAAAATTGGATAGATACCGTTCAATGGCATTTGGAAGATATTATTCGCGAACCTTCGATAAAGCCCGAAAAAGCTTTGGAAATAAAGCGCCGTATTGATAAATCAAATCAAGACAGAACCGATTTGGTTGAATTACTTGACGATTACTTTTTTGAACAGTTTAATGATGTGAAACCACTGCCTGATTCATTTATAAATACCGAAACACCTGCTTGGGCGGTTGATCGATTATCTATTTTAAATCTAAAGATTTACCACATGCGCCAAGAGGCAGAACGTGCCGATGCCGATGTAGCACACCGTGAAAAATGTTCCTTCAAATTGCAGGTTTTGCTTCAACAGCGTAAGGATTTATCTTTGGCAATAGACCAATTGTTTGATATGCTTAAGTCCGGCAAAGCGGTTATTAAAACCTATAAACAAATGAAAATGTACAACGACCCGAATTTGAATCCTGTATTGCGAAAAAGTCAAAAATAAAGTTCTAATTTTTTCGGCACGTAAAAAAATATTATATTTGTACGTATAATAAAGGCTTATGGATTCGAAATTGACATTAAAATTAAATGAAAGTGTAATTAATCAGGCTAAACAATATGCTGAGGCTAATAATATAAGTTTATCTAAACTTATAGAAAATTATCTTAGAGCGATAACTTCTGAAAAAAAGGAAAATACACAAATCAGTCCTTTGGTAAAAAGTCTTACGGGAGTAATTAAATTAGATGAAGATGATTACAGAAAAGACTATACTGATTTTTTACACAAAAAATATTTGTGATGAATAAGGTTTTTGTAGATACAAATATTATTCTGGACCTTCTTGCCAAACGGGAAGAATTTTACAAAGAAGCACAGCAGCTTTTTAGTCTGGCTGATAAATCTAAAGTAGAACTTTATGTTTCATCTCTGAGTTTTGCAAATATTTATTATATTCTTTCTCAAAAGTTAAAAGTGAGTGATACTCGAAAAATACTACGAAAATTTAAAGTTCTGGTAAATGTTTTACCAATGGATGATAAAATTATTGATTTATCACTCGACTCGGATTTTAAAGATTTTGAAGATGCAATACAGTATTACACAGCAATAGAGCATGAAACTGACATGATAATAACCCGAAATTTGAAAGATTTTAAAAAGTCAAGAATACCGGTTTTAAATGCACAAAGTTATTTACAAATTTATTCATAGTTGTGGTATTTTCTATAATTGAAAAAAACATCTTAAGCGGAAAGTATTTTTATGCAAACAATTCTTATAATCCGCCTTTCGGCGATGGGCGATGTTGCTATGAGTGTGCCGGTAGTGCGTGCTTTATCTGTACAATATCCGAATGCTAAAATTCTTTATCTAACACGAAAAAGCTTTAATCCGTTTTTCAGAGATATTCAAAACTTAATATTAATTAATCCCGATTTAAACCGTGAGCACAAGGGTATTCGGGGTTTATTTAAGCTATACAAACAAATTAACGAAAAATATCAGCCTGAGTTTATTTTAGATATTCATGATGTTTTACGTAGTAAAATTTTACGATTTTTTTTCAAACTTTCCGGTAAAAAAGTTTTTGTTATTGATAAAGGGCGTAAAGAGAAAAAAGCACTAACAAGGCGCGAAAATAAAATTCTAAAACCCTTGAAACATTCTACCCTCCGTTATGCAGAGGTGGCTGGAAAAGCGGGCTTCGCATTAAAATTATCTAAAAATCATATATTTAAAGCCGAATTAAAGGGTAAACTATCGGATATTTTATCTAAAGATAAAAAAAATATCGGCATAGCACCTTTTGCTATGCATATTCAAAAACAATATCCAATAGAAAAAACAAAACAAGTAATTGATTTATTGATAAAAAACGGATATCGCGTTTTAATATTCGGTGGTGGAAAGAAAGAGCAGGAATTTGCCGATGATTTATCAAAAAACAGTCATGATATTGTTTCGGTAATTGGCAAATTCAGTCTTGACGATGAAATAAAGCTAATCAGTAATTTGGATTTAATGATTAGTATGGATTCGAGCAATATGCATATTGCGGCATTAACGGGTATCCATATCGTTTCTGTTTGGGGCGGAACGCATCCTTATGCCGGTTTTACACCTTTTGTTGCCGATGAAAAATCACACATTATCCAACGCGATGATTTAGCTTGTCGCCCTTGTTCTGTTTTTGGCAGCAAAGCTTGTTACAAAGAGCGTTTGGAATGTTTTGATATTGAAGCTGTAAATATAGTTGAACAGTGTAAGCGTATTTTGGAAAATTCTAAAAACTAAATTGCTCGTAGAGCAATTTAGTTTAACTGCATCACTTTAATTTCGCAGCTACTACGCAGGTTTTTTTATAGCTTTTTACTTCTCCTTTAAGGTTGAATACTTCAAAATAAACAATATAAATTCCCAAACTTGCCCGTTGTTTATTTTCGTAAAAACCATCCCATGCAAAACTACCTTGTGTAGCCAATAACTCATTGTTGGCAAGACGTTTAACCAATTGCCCGTTTTTATTATAAACCAGTACATTAGCAATATATCCGGGCTCATTAAATTTATAACGAATAAATACGCGGTCGTCATAACCATCTCCATCAGGCGAAAATACTTCAGGTTCAACAAGAATATCGCTAAAATCGGTACTTTCACCCGTACTGAATTGAGAGTTTTTATTCGCAGGTGTTCCAAAACCTGCACTTTCGGCTGCCGAATACCAATTGCTTTTATCCTGGGTAGGCATATCGGGATTTAAGCGTTCTAAGGAAACACCGTTTGCATCACTGATTAAAGCGGAGTGCATATCTTTTGAATAGCTAAATTCATCAATTATTGTATCGCCGAATTGTAAAACTACTGTTCCAAAATCATCGGGGTAGGAGGGTAAGCTGTTTAATTGCACAAAACGTCCGTATGAAGGAGCCGGATAATCATTTTTCGTAATTAAAGTATCGCTTGTAATGCATAAATATTCTGCCGGATATAATAAATTGTTTGTGTCGCTTAAATCTTTCCGGTTTACCACTTGATTTTCATCATCTCTATTGGCAATTTTCATTATGCTCAAATCAACAGGGAAAAGCGAATTATTATATATTTCAACATAATCTACGCCCCCGCTTTTCGGATTAAAGAGTATTTCATTAATTACTATATCTTCAGCATTTGGCATAAACCACCTGAATTTTAAATCGGCAGGGCGAATTGCATTTCCGTTTAAATCTTTTACATTTTCAATATGCAGGCTATATTCTTTACTGTTTTCAAAATTACCGGTAAATTCAAGATAAACAATATTGCTTAAACTATTGTGTTTATATGCCTTAGCAGGATTACCCAATTCGTTTACCGAATAGTTTTCTATTTGCTCGGCAGTTACACGCTCTACTTCTTCCGAGAAAGTAATTTTTAATAGATTTTTACTTTCGGCATAAGCCGATTTAGGATGTATCAAATAATAAACAAATTGTTTTGTGTTGATTTTTAATTGATTATCGCAAAAATCACTTAAATTATTCATTGTTAGCGTATGCGCGTATGCATCGGTAAACTGATTGGCAAATTGCAACATTATGCATGCACGTGATGTGTCGCTGAAATCTACAAAAATAGGGCTGCCTACATTGTTATCTACGGTGAAGTTTTGAGGATTTAAAGCTGTATTTTCGTTTACGTTTTTTGAGAATGTTAAAAGTAACTTTACGGAGGATAGTACCCTAATATCTAGTAAATCAAAACTTACTGTATCCGCATTGTTTGCATAAACAGAGTTTTCAGCTCCCGGCGTACCGCCTTTAATATCTTCCGATGCTTTCCAGTTTTCCGTTTCACCGCAGTAGTTTAGCGGGTCAATTCGTTCCAGAGACCAGCCTCCTCCATCTTTTTCCATATCTTTATACCATGTATCACGGTAGTGCACATAATCTATAAACTGATTACTTGCGTTATAGATACTAATTTGTCCATCGTCGGTACTTAACTTACTACTCGAAAATACTCCTTTAACTAGCCCGTAATTTTCAAAAAGGCTACTTTCATCTTTATCTGTTAGAATTAGATAGCTTTTTGCCGGAATTTTTGTTTTGTCAAATGTATAGATAGTATTGTTAATGTTTAAAATCCAGCCGTTTAAGCTAATATCTACATCGGTTTTATTGTAAAGTTCAATATATTTTGCTGCGGGAAGTACATTGGGTTCAGGACTAATATCCAACATCAGTTCATTAATCAAAATATCAAAAGCAAAGCCCGGATAGTAATAAAATCCGGTATCAATTTGTTGGGTATTGCTGCAATAATCTTTGATGTTTGAAATGCTCAAACTATGCTGCCCGATGGTAAAATCATTTGCAAAATCAAGCTGAACTATATTTTGTAATGCATCAATTAAAACAGCTGATTGCGGGTTAATAGAATTATCCAACAAATAGTTAGTTATATCGGAAATATTATCCGGAAAAAGCTCTTCGTTAAATTTTAACTGTATTTGATTAGCATTTAATATTGTTAAGTCTGTTAATTTAGGGGCAATCGTGTCAATATTGGGTGCATAAACTGAGTTTTGTTTACCGGGTGTCCCCCCGCTTGTATCAACAGAGGCTTTCCAATTGCTTAATTGTCCGCAAGTATTTTCATAATCAATACGCTCCAAAGACCATCCTCCGTTGTCTTTATTGTTATCTTGATACCAATCAATAGTATAATAAACTGTATCAATAGTTGCTGACTGTAAATTTTTTAAAGCCAATTCTTTTCCTGCATTGGTTAAATCGCTGTTTCCAAGAATACCTACGGTATTTCCGAATTGTTTTAAGCTATCTACTGCCGCAGAAGCGCAAATAAGCAAATATTCATTCGGCTCAATATTGGTTAAAGGGAAAGTTTTAGTACTTGTACCAATTGTTAATGACCAATTATTCAAACAAATAGTATAATCGGTTTTGTTGTAAATTTCCAGATATTCATATTCGGGCAAGGCAACAGAAGGTACCGGATCTGCCATTATTTCATTAAAAACTAAATCATAAGGCAATGTATTATGCCAATAAAGGCTTGTATCTATGGGATTGATGAGAATGCTGTTTTCGTCTTGTAAATTCTCAATATGCAGGTTTAACATTATATCTTCAGGAAAATCAGATGCAAAATTAACCAGTACCTGTTTTGTATTGCTTTGCAAAATAGCAGTCTGCGGATTACCTACTGAATTATCTACAGTATAATTGCTTAGGGTGGCAGCTGATGTTGCATCTAAATTCCGGCTAAATTCAAGCATTAAATTATTTTTATCCAATACATATAGATTTTCTAAGCGAAAAGGGATGTATGTGAAATTTGCTGTAGTATCGATTAATATATTACTGTTTAAATCGGCAATGTTTTTAATGTTAATAGCGTATTCCGTATTTTCTGAAAAAGAATTAGTAAAATTAAGCCGTACTACTGTCGGGTCGGCATCAAGAGTAGCCGTTTGTGGGTTCCCAATCGAGTTATTAATTGTATAATTTGTAAGTGTTTCGGCAGCACTTTGCTCAAGTGCTTCGTTAAATTTAAGGATTATATTGTTTGCATCGGCAGCAATTACTGATTGAAGTACAGGTGGATACTCATCTAACTCAATTTTAAGGTCGTCTAACCATAATTGCCCTTTTCGTGAATCGATAATATGAAAAACTAAGCCACAATAATTATTGAAAGTATAATCTGTATTTGTTGCTGTTCCGGCTTCACTCATATTATCAAAGCCTCCTCCATCCTGTATGCGTAATTTCCATTCTCCGGATATACTTCTTTGAACTTCGATACCTACAATATCAGAACTATTCCAGTTGAAGGTAGATGTAATTAATGCAAGTTCGGCAGCACCGTTTGTAACTTTCCAAAGAGTAATTAAATCATCGTAACCTGTAAGATTTACGCCAACAGCATAACCATCAACAGTAGTGCTATTAATATTACTTTCATTTGCAAGCAAATAAAACCAAAACTTACTTGTGCTTGAAGGATCCCATGCGCCATTTTTTAAATTAAATTTCCAAATAACCGTTTTTGAATTTAAATCAAGCGTTGAAATATCATGAAAAATATAACTTTCTGCACTAGTACTACCATCGCTAACTAAGTTATGTTTTAATGAATAGTTACCGCTTATTGGACCATCTGTAGAACTTATCCAGTCTGTTATGTTTCCCCAGCCATTTAAATCCCCATCTTCAAAATTGTCTTCAAGGATTGGGATTGCATTAATTTTGAATGCCCGATAATTATTTATTGGCTTGTATAAATTTATCTGTTTTGTACTTACTGTATCATTTGGAATGTTTATTCCCAATATTCGATTATTCTTAAATTCGTCCGCAGATAAATTGTGCTGTAACAATAAGCTGATTATTAGTATTATAATTGTTTTAGATAAGAAATTCATGGCAATACAATTGTAAATTAGTACTGCATAAAAGTATAAATATTATAGTTTTGAAGTAAAAATATTGCTTAAAAAAATATTTTTTTAATATTTAGTTAAGTTTCTCTAAATATTCAATTACCATGTTTGATACATCTTTTTCCCGGGCATACTCTAAAAGTGATTTTCCCTTAATCTTTTTTTTGGGGTCTGCTCCATTCTCAATCAAAAGTTCAATCAGCGGGATACTTTCTTCTTTTACTGCTAAGGAAAGTGGGGTATCTCCATATTTGCCTACGGCATTAACATTAGCACCTAATTCAATATAAGCTTTTGCGGCAATATATTTTTCTAATTTTACGGCGTGCATTAAGGGAGTTTGTCCAAAATAACCATTGTATTCTAAATCGGCACCGTATTCAATCAACAATTTGCAAACCGGTTTCGGATTTTTTAAAAACACCGTATGATTAATGGCTGTTTTTTCTGTCCAATCTTTAAGCATTGGATCGGCACCGTTTTTTAAAAGATAATCAATTATTTCAAGATGTTCTTCTTCTATAGCGATTATTAAAGGTGTTTTTTTAAAATACGCTTTGCACTCTGCATTAATATCTACTTTTCCTGTGGCGACAATACGTTTTAGTGCCGGCAAGTTATTAAATTTTACAGCAGCATAAAGAACCGGACATTTCATAAATCCATCGTTACGAACCGTTAAAGGCATACCATTATCCATTAAAAAATCGAACATCCCCGGATTTTTAAATACGCTTCTAAAATTTAACCTTACCCTTTCAAAACTTGGATTTAAAGAAATTAATCTTTTTAATGTATTTGTATCATTTAAGGCAAAATTCCAATTTACAGTACGTACATCGGCACCTTTTGAAACTAAAGTTTCAATAAAATCAATATCATCTAATTTTGATAAATTAGCATATTGGATATCTGCACCATTATCTAAAAGAAGAAAGGTCATTTCCTTATCTTGATTATAAACAGCACGTCCGATAGGGTAAACACCTCTTGCCCCGGGTGTATTAACATCTGCTCCTAAATCTATCAATTTTTGTACAATTTGTACATTACCGCTGGAAACAGCTGTATAAAACGGAGTAGTTTTATAACTATACTTCCGATATTTGTTTTTATAATAAGATTTTACGATTGGAATATAAGTTCCCAATTTACGGTAGCTTCCACTAATAGGTATAATTCCGTTCGGATCAGCACCTTTTTCAACGAGTGCTTCCATTTTTGCCGGCAAAATTTGCGGATTTTTTTTTGCGTACTCTACTATAATATTGTGCAACAGTATATTTAAGCTATCAGGTTCTTCTTGCGTTGTACTTTTCGGAGTGCTTGTAGGCTGCGCTGTGGCAAATACTTGAAAAATAAATATAAGAAAGGTAAAAAGTAACGTTTTTTTCATATTTTATTTAATTGTCGGTGAATATATTTTCCTTTTTTTTTGGTGATTAGTTTTTGCGCAGATAATACTAATTCTCCGTTAATAATAACGTGTTCTGCAACACCCTTAGTATAAAAGCCTTCGTAAATATTATTGTCGCAATTTTGATGATGATTTTTTAGCGATATTTTTTTTTCAATATCCGGATTCCAAATAACAATATCTGCATCGGCATTTTCTTTAATTTCTCCCTTTCGGGGATATAAACCAAAAATTTTTGCCGGCTGAGTAGAGACAAGATTGACAAATTTATTCAGGCTGATTTTATTTTGCAATACACCGTAGGTGTATAAAAGTTCTAAACGATGCTCAACACCGCCTGCACCATTGGGAATATAACGAAAATCATTCAATCCTTGGCGTTTCATTTCCATTGAAAAAGGGCAATGGTCGGTGCCTATGCTTAAAATTATTTCATCATTAATTGCTTTCCAAAGAGCTTCATTATCTTGCTTTTTTCGTAAAGGCGGGCTTAAAACATAGGGGGCTGTTTCTTCAAAACTCCCTTGATACCGACTATCATCTAATAAAAGATAATGCGGACAGGTTTCGGCAAGTACTTGTAAACCATTTTTTTGTGCTATGCAAATATATTTGAGTGATTTTTTTGCAGAAACATGAACAATATAAAGCGGACATTTTGTTTGTTCGGCATACTCTAAAACTTTTTTTACTGCCAATTCTTCCGTGTCATCCGGTCTGGATAGCGGATGATATTCAGGATTTGTTTTTTTTTCACGGGCAAATTGGTTGCGTAAATTTTCAATTTCATCACCCAGTTCTGCATGAACGCTTAGCAATGCTCCGTTTTGAGCCACTGCCTGCATAACTTTTAGTAAATCTTTATCATCTAAACCGATGCTTTGTTTATAAGCCATATACACTTTAAACGAAGTACTTCCCAAACGGATAATTTCCTTAATTTCTTTGGGCAAACTATCTCTCCATTCAATCGGGCTCACATGAAAACTATAATTTACTAATGATTTTTCAGCTTCTTTTTTCCTTTTTTGAAAAGCATGGGTCAGCAATTCGCCTTTTTGTGGTGTAACAAAATCAATGATTGTCGTGGTTCCTCCGTAAATAGCGGCAATGCTCCCTGTGTAAAAATCATCGGCAGAAAAGCCACCAAATACTGGTAGGTGCATGTGTACGTGCGGGTCAATTCCGCCTGGGAAAATATATTTATTTTGTGCATCAATAATTGTTTTAGTGTTTCCGGCGATAATATTATTGTCTATTTTTACTATTTTATCGTCTTCAGTCAGAATATCTGCTGTAAAAGTTTTGTCGGCATTTACAATCGTTCCGTTTTTTATAAGTATTGCCATAGTTAGAATATTTATTACGCACCTTTGGTGCTCATTTTTATTTTTTTAGAACTCATTGGTCTTTACCCAATGTTTTAATATTATGCACCTTTGGTGCTACTGCGATTTGATTAGGTTTAATCGTTTTTTCTTTATTTTTTATAAGTATTGTCATCGTTAAAATACTTATTTCGCACCTTTGGTGCTTATTTTTATGCTTTTTGCTATCATTGGGCTATGCCCAATGTTTTGGTATCCTGCACCTTTGGTGCTCATTATTCATT
>JALSLF010000318.1 GCA_026988445.1 Bacteroidales bacterium | reverse complement strand
TATTCCGATGTGCAATACGAACACCGTTTGGCTTTGGTTATCGGGAACAGCAATTATAAAAGATCACCCTTAAAAAATCCGAAAAATGATGCTCATGCCATGGCAGAAGCTTTGCGAAAGTTAAACTTTGAAGTAATTGAAGTTTTAGATGGCGATAAAAAAACAATGAAACAATCTTTGCGTGAGTTTTCGGATAAATTAGAGCAACAAAAAGGCGTAGGGTTGTTTTATTATGCAGGACACGGATTGCAGGTAAAAGGCGAAAACTATCTTGTACCTGTGAATAATGATATTAAAGAAGAATACGATGTACCCGATGAGTGCATCGGAGTAAATACGGTACTGGCTTATTTAGAAAGCTCCGGTACACGCATGAATATTGTCATTTTAGATGCTTGTCGCGATAATCCGTTTTTTGCAAGCAGTACACGTTCTATGAGTCAAGGTTTGGCACAGATATATGCGCCCGGTAGTGGTTCGATAATTGCTTTTGCAACAGCTCCCGGCTCGGTAGCTCAAGATGGTAGCGGTGAAAACGGACTTTATACCCAAGAGCTTTTAAAAGCCATTCAAACTCCCGGATTGGAAATTGGTATGGTTTTTCGTAAAGTACTGACTAATGTTAAAAAACTATCGGATGGAAAACAAATTCCTTGGACAAATTCATCTATTGAAGGAGAATTTTACTTTTCAAAATAAATAATTAGTACAGCTATGAAGAAAGCAGTTTTATATATTTTATCTATCGGTTTTATTGTTACTTTATTCTTTACCGCTTGCGAACCCTTAGATATTAAAAGAGCTACAAAAATACAAACAGGAACAGCTATGAATATTTCATACCGCTCGGCTGAAATACAGGGTTTGATTATTGATGTAAGCGACGATTTACGTGAAGTGGGACATTGTTGGAGTCAATCTCCCGAGCCGACAATAGATGGTGAACATATGCAATCAGAAAATAGTTTAAGTCCGGGGGAGCAGATTTATACTCGCTTGGATAATTTGAATAACGGTTATACCTATTATGTACGGGCTTATGCAATTACCGATAAAGAAGTTATTTACGGCGAAGAAATTAATTTTCAGCTCCAAAGTATTCCCGCAGATTGGAATATTACTTTTATAAATCCACAGGAAGACAAACTTTGGCCAATGGGTGAAAGTAAAATGATTGAATGGCAGTCGAGTGTGCAGGATACTTTCATTGTGGACTTATTTGATATTAGTAACAATAGTGTTATTGAAGAAATAGGCAGATTAGCTTTCACGCCTGATAACAACACATATTCAATTAATTACACTTTACCTAATGATATTAGAATAGTTGAAAATAATTCTTATTATATAAGAGTGAGTTGTGTTAATTTTGATATTTATCAAATGCTGCGTTTTATTGCAACAAAACCGATTATCACAGTAAACAAACCAATAAACGGAGAAACTGTACTACTAGGAAGAGACTATAAAATCACTTGGACAAGTCAATCTGTTGATAGAGTGGATATTCTGTTATATCAAAACAATAGTTTTTTATCTAATATTGCAGAAGGTCAGATTAATAGCTACGACTATTACAACTGGACAGTTGATGAATTAACATATTCGGCAGGAAGCAATTATCAAATTGAAGTTCGTTATTCGGATTATCCGAATTATAAAGATTACAGCGGAAACTTTACTATTGAAATACCTAACATTTCAATTACTACACCTACACCAAATACTTCAATAACAAGTGGCACTCCTATTTCTATAGTATGGACAAGTAATTTATCTTCTGCTGAAAATATTAAAATAGAGTTGTTGCAAAATTCAACAGTAATGCACACTATTGCCGCTTCAACGCCGAATACAGGTAGTTATGATTGGAATACGAGTAATATTGCTGCAGGTACATATGATCTGGTAGTATCAAGTGCGGATTACAATATACCGGTTTCTGTCCCTGTTAGTATTACGATAAATTAAATATCTTTAAATTTTAATTAAATAATGTCTTTGCCGGAAAAAATCAGGCAAGGGCATTATTCTTTCAGATAACAGTTCCCGTATCAATCTTGTATATGCATTGTTACAATCTGTCCTACTTTTGACA
>JALSLF010000317.1 GCA_026988445.1 Bacteroidales bacterium | reverse complement strand
GAGCATGGCATTCGCGGCAAAGACCGTATTCATTTAAACAAAAAAATAACACAATATTTCGAAGATTATTTATAATTTTTAGGGCGGCTACGGGCTTTCCGCTTGTAGTCCTCGCCTGCAAGTCTGCAAAACTAATTTGGCAAAAGTAGCTTCCTTTGGTCGCTCTTTTGCCAAAAGTTTTGCAAGCCTTGCAGCCTGCGGGCTACCGCTTCAATCCCTGCCGCGCAGAAACCGCAAACTTCAAATCGTCCATAAGGACATTTGAACCTTTCGCCTTTACAGTTGCAAAAAAAATCAACTGACCGTTTAACCCGCTTTGATTATTTCTTTTTTCAGTTCCAAACATTTTTAAGTCCTTACGGACGTTCAAAAGTTTTTTCAAGCTTCAAATCGTCCGTTTGTATATTTAATCCTTTTTTATAAAAACTTATCCTTTTTATTAAAAGAAAAGAAGGTCTGATTTTCCGTATTTTTTTTATCTTTGCTAAATCAAGTATTTTTTACTTATAACTAATTGATTAACAATATAAAATCATGAGCCAATGAATATAGGAATATTAAAAGAACAGAAAGGCGAAAATAGAGTTGCTATGCTGCCGGAAACTGTTAAAAAATTAGTACGTCCCAATCTTTCGGTATGGGTCGAAACCGGTGCCGGAAACAATGCTTCTGCCGGTGATAATGATTATCAAAATGCCGGTGCTGAAATTAAATCGCGTGACGAAATTGTTGCCGGTGCCGATATTATACTGATGGTATCCAAGCCTACCGATGAAATTTTAAATAAATTTACGGCAAAGCAAACCCTTATTGCCACTTTTTCGGCTTTGAACGATAAATCGGTGGTCGATTTGTTGAAAAATAAAAAACTAACTGCTTTCAGTATGGAACTTGTCCCGCGTATAACTCGTGCACAATCAATGGATGTATTGTCTTCTATGGCAACAGTTGCCGGTTATAAAGCGGTATTGGATGCTGCCAATCATTTACCAAGTTTTTTCCCTATGTTTATGACAGCTGCCGGAACCATCCGTCCTGCAAAAGTATTGATTCTCGGTGCAGGAGTTGCCGGATTACAAGCCATTGCCATTGCACGTAAACTGGGTGCACAGGTTGAGGTTTTTGATGTGCGCTCTGCAGTAAAAGAACAGGTAATGAGCCTTGGGGCAAAATTTGTTGAAGTAGCAGGAGCCAAAGAAGATAAAAGTGCCGGAGGCTATGCTGTTGAACAAACCGAGGAATATAAACGCAAGCAGCAAGAAGCCGTTGAAGCACATGCTGAAAAAGCAAATGTAATTATTTCAACAGCACAAATTCCCGGAAAAAAAGCACCTTTATTGATAAAAAAATCAGTAGTAGAAAAAATGAATAAAGGTTCGGTAATCGTTGATTTAGCTGCTTCATCCGGAGGAAACTGTGAACTCACGAAAAACAATGAAGTAATTGTTCATAAGGGTATTACCATAATAGGAAAATCAAACTATCCTTCAGAAATGCCTTTTGATGCCAGTAAAATGTACGGTCAAAATATGTTAAATTTCTTAAATCTATTAATTGATAAGGAAGCTAAATTTTCTTTAAATTTTGAAGATGAAATTATAAACGGAACTTGTTTAACACATCAAGGCAAAATTATTAGTGAACGTGTAAAAAATTTTTATAACGAATAAAACTTTGTTAATATGGAAGATATAATGACATTCTTTTTTATAAACCGTGCTGAAATATTTATTATTATTCTATCGGTTTTTCTTGGAATTGAAGTAATTTCAAATGTACCCACTGTTTTACATACGCCCCTAATGTCAGGAGCCAATGCTATTTCGGGTGTGATAATTATCGGAGCAATTATTCTTGTGGGGCATACCGACAATACTTTAGTGCTGATAGTAGGAACCATTGCCGTAATTTTTGCAACGCTTAATGTAGTGGGTGGATTTGTAGTAACCGATCGCATGTTGGAAATGTTTAAAAAAAAGAAAAAAAATAAATAATTATGGATAAAATAATTACAACAATAAACGGAATTGATTACACCATTGGAGATTCAATTCTGGAACTAAGTTATCTAATTGCAGCAGTGCTTTTTGTTTTTGGCTTAAAATTATTAA
>JALSLF010000316.1 GCA_026988445.1 Bacteroidales bacterium | reverse complement strand
CCAATTTAGTGGGTAAATATAATTTTAGGTCCGAGCGTAATCAGACAAGCTACTCAATAAACAATAAACTACAATATACCCTTAAATTCGCAAACAAAACATAAATATAGTGATCTAATAATGAAATGGTTAAAAAGTTTTTATGTAGAAATAAAAGAATTACTAATTCAATGTCGTTTAGTTAAGAATTATTTGTAATATTCTGTATTGAAACAAATTAATTATATTTAGTATCATTAAGCAAAAAAATGATTTTTAAGGCTGAAAGCCTTAATCAATATAGCCCAAAGGCAACGCCTTGGGTTAAGTACGAAAATAAAATTAGTATTCGCACTGTAAGTGCAATTTAATTTACCCTTTCAGGGTGCTTTTATATAGTGTCTAATCTATTCCCAAGGCGTTGCCATTGGGTTAGAGTAAGCATGGCTTTCAGCCTGTTTTAGTATATAAAAAAATAGAAAACATTAATGCAATAAACATAATAAATTAATGTACAGCACATTATAAATACCGTTAACGAAACAACATTGATTACTGATTATTGTTGTCAACAAGTAATATACACAATTTTATGTGCTTTTTTTAATTGAATAGCTTGTCCGACTACTGGCGGATTGTTTATTGAATATTTTTTAGATTTCTCACAAAATTTGCAGTAGTACCGAAAAAATAAACTAATTCAAAACAATTAATACTTATTTTGACATCTTCAAAAAAACAACAATACAAAAACAATTATCAACCAAGCCCTTATAAACTTTATTAGTTTTTTATCAACAAGCCGCATATCGTAAGCTTAAATTCGCTAATTTTACACAGCCTGAATGTCCCCTGCAAACAGGTTCTATTATTCATATAATCAGTATTTTAGAAAAAAGATGAAACAAGAGTTTACGCATTTACACGTTCATACGCAGTATTCCATATTGGATGGTGCATCAAGTATTCCCGGGCTTCTTGAAAAAGCAAAAGCCGATGGCATGAAAGCCCTTGCAATTACCGATCACGGAAACATGTTCGGCGTAAAACTCTTTCATGATAAAGCCACCAAAGCAGGTATCAAACCCATATTGGGTTGCGAAGCCTATGTTGCCAAACGTTCACGATTTGACACCAAAGAAAAAATTGACCGTAGTCGCAACCACATGATTATCCTTGCAAAAAACAAAACCGGATACCACAATCTGGTTAAGCTCATTTCCTATGCTTGGATGGAAGGCTATTACTATAAACCACGTATTGATAAAGACTTGCTTTTTGAGCTACACGAAGGATTAATTGTTTCATCATCATGCCTGGGCGGCGAAATACCGGAGCTTATCCTTGCCGGCAAAATTGATGAAGCCGTTGAAAGCATCAAAAAATTCAAAGAAGTTTTCGGCGATGATTTTTATTTGGAATTGCAACGCCACAAAACCGGAAACCCGGAAATAGATAAAGATACTTTTGCAAAACAAACCAAAGTAAATACCGAAATATTAAGGCTTGGAAAAGAACTTGGGGTTAAATGCATTGCCACAAACGATGTACATTTCATCAATAAAGAAGATGCAGAAGCCCACGATATTTTGATATGCCTGAATACGGGAAAAGATTTAGACGACCCCACACGTATGCGTTATTCCGGTCAGGAATATTTAAAAACTTCGGCAGAAATGGCAGAGCTGTTTGCCGATGTACCCGAAGTATTGGCAAATACAATGGAAATTGCCGAAAAAGTTGAGGAATATGAACTCAACACAGCACCTATTATGCCCGATTTTGCCTTACCCGATGGATTTACTAATCCGGACGAATATTTAAGGCACATAACTTACCAAGGAGCCGAAGAACGTTACGGCAAAATTACCGACGACATAAAAGAACGGATTGACTTTGAATTAGGCACTATTGAACGCATGGGTTTCCCCGGATATTTCCTGATTGTTTGGGATTTTCTTAAAGCTGCTCGTGAAATAGGGGTTTCGGTAGGTCCCGGAAGGGGTTCGGCAGCAGGTTCGGTAGTTGCTTATTGTTTGCAAATTACAAATATCGACCCGATTAAATATAATTTGCTTTTTGAGCGATTTCTTAATCCCGACCGTATTTCAATGCCTGATATTGATATTGATTTTGACGAA
>JALSLF010000315.1 GCA_026988445.1 Bacteroidales bacterium | reverse complement strand
GAGTACAATTGTGGATGTACGCAACACCAATTATTTATCCTTTATCGGAAATTCCCGAAAAATACCGTATTTTTGTTTTGGCTAATCCGCTTACTCCTATTATTGAAACTTTTCGTTTTGCTTTGCTTGGTGCAGGCACCGTAAATTGGATATACCTTGCTTATAGTTGTGCTTTTACGGTTTTAGTTCTTGCCTTGGGTATTATTTTGTTCAATAAAGTAGAACAAACATTTATGGATACGGTTTAAGTTCTAATTTTTACTTAAAAAACCATACTATTATTTCTAAAGTTTTTAATAAAACATGATATTTGTCATTTTATTTGATTAAATATAAACTACATTTGCTTTGCTATTTTTATTTAATCTAAATTAACATAACAAAGAAAGCATCATCCAATTTTGTGAAAATAAAACTTAATAAAATGCGAAAAGAAGAAACGAACAAAATATTATCCGATGCGGTTCAGGCACTTTCAGATTTCTCATCCGAAACTATGGTATATGCTCCAAAACACGGAAGAAGTATGCCTTCAATAGAAGCTTTACACGAAATCAGTGAAAACCTGCGTAGTATAATTTTTCCCGGATATTTTGGTAAATCAAGAATCACCGCTCAAAATTTACCACATTACATAGGCGTTAACATTGACCGTACATTTCATTTGCTTTCCGAGCAAATTGCACGCGGAATTTGCTTTGCACAAATTGAAAGCGAAAAAGCAAATTGTGAACTGAATGAAATTACAGCTCAAAATATTACGGCACAATTCTTTAAACACCTCCCTTTTATAAGAAAACAACTTATTTCCGATGTAAAATCAACATATAACGGTGATCCTGCTGCAAACTCTTTTGGTGCAATTATTTACAGCTATCCGGGACTAAAAGCTACTACCAATTACCGTATAGCCAATGCGCTGTTAAAATTAAAAGTTCCGCTTATTCCGCGAATTTTAACAGAGATGGCACATTCCGAAACAGGTATTGATATTAATCCGGGTGCAGAAATCGGACACTCTTTTACTATGGATCACGGAACAGGTATTGTAATTGGCGAAACCTGTATCATTGGAAATAATGTAAAACTCTATCAAGGAGTTACTCTGGGGGCTAAAAGTTTTCCTTGCGACGAAAACGGAAACCCGATAAAAGGCATTCCTCGCCACCCAATAGTTGAAGATAATGTTGTAATTTATGCACAAGCAACAATTTTGGGAAGAATTACCATAGGTAAAGGCTCAGTTATTGGTGGTAATGTATGGGTTACAAAAGATGTTGCTCCTAATTCAAAAATACTTCAATCGGCAACGCGCGATATGAGTTTTGAAAATGGAGCAGGAATTTAAATACCTATTTCCTAAGTCAAGGTTTAAATCCGGTTTAAAAAACCGGATTTTTTGTTTTAACCAAATAATCTTTAAGTTAATCACAGCATAAGCCTATTTTATCAATAAGTACACCCTTGATATTCAAATATTCCGTAATTTGCATCAAGATAGAACATAAAAACAAGCAAAACCTAAACTAAACAGCTGACTATTAAATAAGTAATTTTTAATTACAATACAGAATTAATAGTCAAAATTTTAAACTAATCAATTTACTAATTAATGAAATTTAAGGTATGAAAACAATGAAGAATTTATTAATGCTTATTTTTATTTTGACATTTACAGCAGGCAATATGTTTAATGCCACTGCACAAAAAGAAAAATCAACGAAATCAGACCCCAATATTCCAATTTTTGAAATCAAAAATGATTTGGGACAAACGGTTTTTGCCGTTTATCCGGGTGGTGTTAAAATTTTTGTTGACAGTAAATTAAAAGCTGCCGGTGGTGGTTTTACGGTTGGTAGTTTAAGTACCGGTAAAGCCGCAGGGGGGGATATACTTTCGGTCAGTCCGGGCAATGTTAATATATACATTGATACATCTTCTACATTAAAAGCTGCCGGTGGTGGGTTTACAGTTGGTAGCCTAAGTACCGGAAAAAAAGCTTTCGGAGGGATAGAAAATTATCTTACGGTTAGTCCTGATAGTACAAGGGTCTATATTGATGAAAAAAGTACTGCAGGTTTTGCCGTTGGAAGAATTGGATCAACTGTTGGTATTCAAAACTTTATGCA
>JALSLF010000314.1 GCA_026988445.1 Bacteroidales bacterium | reverse complement strand
ACACTTACATACAGGCATTTATCTTTGTTGTTACAATGTTTTTTGATGTGTTGTAAAATCAAAGTTGTTTTTCCTACGCCACGTGAGCCGGAAATACCAATCATACGGTCGTTCCAATCAATAAGGGCATTAAAATTATCTCTAAAAAACAGAGGCTTTAAAGCAGACATATATTTGTTATGAATAGAAAGTAGTTGAGCAAACATTTTTATTTATGTTTATTATTTTAACAAAAATATGAAAATTTTGTTAATAATTTTAACAATTATTTATTTTTTTGTTTAATTTTTAAATAAAATAAATAAAAAAATGTTATATTATATAACAATAAAATATAAATATTGTTAAGATTTTTAACAAAAAATATTAAAAATTGTTATTATTTTTAACAAAATATTTAAATAATTGTTATTTATTTTAACATAATACTGTATTTTTGTTATTTAATTTAACAACTACATTTCTAATTCTTTAAGAAATAACATAAAAAAATCATCAAGTTTTTTAATGGCAAGAGGGATATTCCATTTGCTTTTATTGCGCTCTTCTACATAATTTGAAATACTACGTATTTCAAGCACAGGAATATTTTCTTTATGGCAGACATAAAAAACTGCGGCTCCTTCCATACTTTCTATATCGGGATTGTATTTTTTTTGTAGCTGAATAATTTCACTCTGATTACCACTTGTGGTATTAACACTAATACCTTTTACCTGTTTAATTTTTTTTAATACCGAATTTTCAATATTTGAAGATTTTAGTTCAGTGTTTTCAAAAGGATATTCGTTTGCATTTAAAAAACCGGCTTCAAAAATATCAATAAAACTGTTTTTATCACGGATACCTAAATCGGCAAAGCGTTCACTGACAACCTGCACCACATCGCCTATGTCTATATTTTTATTAAAACTGCCGGCAATGCCTGTATTAATTACCAAATCATATTTTTTCTTAAAAAGTGCTTTGCTTAATGCATAAGTTGTAAAACTTAGTCCGATACCTGAAATTAAAATATTTAAACTGTTTTTTTTTATTTTTTTTGTGTATAGATTATTGCTTACCTGTTTTAAATCAAATAGTTTAATTAAATTTTTACTTTCTAATATTGTTGCCGAAACAATTAAAATATTCATAATATTTTTACAGTTTGAATTTATTGATAATCTTTGTATAAAGATTTTAAATACAAAAGTAATGGAAATAATTAATAATGGCACAAATGCCGGAGCTTGTAAGGGATATAGTCGAATTGATAAATACGATGATGAAATCACCGAGAAATTAGCGCATCACTATAAAGAAATATTAAAACTTATTGGCGAGGAGCCCGAACGGGAAGGTTTGCTTAAAACCCCTGAGCGTGTGGCAAAAGCCATGCAGTTTCTCATGCAAGGCTATACTCAAAATCCTGAGGATATAATCAAAAGTGCTTTATTTACCGAAGATTACAGCGAAATGGTGATTGTAAAAGATATTGAACTGTATTCAATGTGCGAGCATCATATGATACCCTTTTTCGGTAAAGCGCATGTAGCCTATATTCCTGATGGAAAAATTACCGGTCTAAGTAAAATTGCACGTGTGGTGGAGGCTTTTGCCCGGCGTTTACAAGTGCAGGAGCGTTTAACTATTCAAATCCGAGATTGCATACATAATACCTTGCAACCCAAAGGAGTAGCTGTTGTAATTGAAGCACAACACATGTGTATGCAAATGCGAGGTGTACAAAAGCAAAATTCGGTAACTACTACATCGGCTTTTACCGGTGTTTTCTTAAACTCTACAACTACGCGCGAAGAGTTTGTTCATTTGATTGGTTCAAGATTACATTAGAAGATGGTTAATTATTTGCTATATTGATACGGAAGTTCTATCAATACACTATGAGGAAGAGCATTAATTCTAAAATCTACAATCTAATTTCTTAATTTAATAAAATGATACAAGCAAAAAAATCAGGCGCAAAATATTCAGCAATAGTTGCTATTAGCGAAGAATTAAAAAATCGAAAAGCTGCAGGCGATGATATTTTATTTTTAAACCGCGGTATTAATGCCGTAGTAAATATTGAGTTATCAAAAATTGTGTCGCAGATTGATTTTAATTCGGCTCAAATTCAAGTTTATCCGCCAAACAAAGGAC
>JALSLF010000313.1 GCA_026988445.1 Bacteroidales bacterium | reverse complement strand
TGTGGAATTTTAAACGTGGTAAACGTGAAGGAGTTCAACAATTCAAATCAAAATGGATGGGTTTTTCAGGCTATATTCTGGAAGAATACAAACGTAAAGAAGCCGATAAACGAGCTGAGGCATTATTGCCTTTAATGAAAAAACAAAAATGCAGCCTTTGTAAAGGAAAAAGATTAAATCCATTATCGCTGTCTATCAAAATTAATAATAAAGATATTAGCGATTTAACGGCTATGTCCGTAGAAAAAAGCATTGATTTTTTTCAAAAAACAAAAACGGATTTATCAAAAGAAGAACAAGCCGTTTTTAATTCACTATCAGGGGAAATTATTCGCCGCTTAGAAAAAATAAAAGCCGTAGGTTTGCCCTATTTAAGCTTAAACCGTTTGAGCAAAAGCTTGTCGGGAGGTGAAGCACAGCGTATTCGTTTAGCAGCGATGCTTGGCAGCGGATTATCTGGCATAACTTATATTCTTGATGAACCAAGTGCCGGTTTGCATCCTTCGGATAATAAAAAACTAATCAGTATTTTAAAAGAGTTGCGAGATTTAGGCAATACGGTTTTGGTGGCAGAACATAATGCCGAACTGATTAAAGCAGCTGATTATTTGTTTGAATTAGGCGTAGGTGCAGGTGAAAAGGGCGGAGAAATTATTGCCCAAGGAAATTTAAAGGATATACTTGCAAAGCAAGTATCAATAACGGCAAAATACTTAAATCGAAAAGAGATTCCATTGTTGCGTGATTTGAAACAGTCCGGTAAAATTGCCCTACGCATAAAAAATGCCGATAAAAATAATTTGAAAAATATCCATGTAGATTTTTATGAAGGAATAATAAATGTTTTACACGGAAAATCCGGTAGCGGAAAATCTACGCTTTTAGAATTGATTAACAATGATGCGCTTATCCGTGAAACCGACATCAAAGAAATTGTTTTTTCTGACCAAAGCTTACCGCAAGGAAGAGCAAATACTACTGTGGCTGCTTATACCACATTATTTGATGATATTGCAACAATATTTGCAAAAGCAGCAAAACGCAAAAAAAACTATTTTTCGCTCAATACAAAAGGCGGACGTTGCGAAAATTGCAAAGGAGTGGGCTTTACTACCCTACGAATGGATTTTTTGGCAGATATTGAAAATATTTGTGAAAGCTGTGCCGGCAGCAGGTACCAAACCGAAGCTTTGAAATATACAATTTCGGGAAAAAATATAGCAGATGTTTTGCAAGTAAGTATTGATGAATTGTCGGATATTCAGGAGTTTGTTGAAAATAAATCTTTGTCAAGAAAAATAAGAATATTGCAAAAAACCGGTTTGGCTTATTTAAAAACCGGACAATCTTTAAAAACGCTTTCAGGCGGAGAGCTGCAGCGTATAAAATTAGCAAAAGCATTAATCAGTGCGAATAAAGGAAAAGTACTTTATATTTTTGATGAACCCTCAAACGGCTTGCATTTTAAAGATGTAGAACATTTAGTTGCTCTTTTTGATGAACTGATAAAGCAAGGAAGCACCCTCGTTATTAGTGAGCACCATCCTTATATCTTAAAAAATGCTGATTACTTAATCGAATTAGGACCCGAAGGCGGCGAACAAGGTGGTGAACTGATTAGCCTGAAGTGGAATAGTTGAGCTTGAATTGTATTGAAAATACCCCCTTCTTTTGTAATTGCCGAATAAAAAGTCTATTTTTCGGCAAAATTATATTTTAATGAAGGCACTATGTATTTATAATCCGGCTGCGGGAAAAGGGAAAGCTCAAACATATTTAAGTCAAATTAAACAATTGTTTAATCAGTACACTATTGATGCAGATTTTTTGTTTACGGGATATCCGCGACATGCTATTGAACTGGTTAAAGATATTGATTTAAGCAAATATCAAGCTTTGCTTGTTGCCGGTGGCGATGGTAGTTTTTTTGATGTGTTAAACGGTTATATGAAAAATCCCGTACGGATAAATACGCCTTTGGGAATATTACCGGTTGGAACAGGTAATTCTTTATCACGTGATGTTTTAAACAACACAAATAATATAGAAGATTTTGTAAAAATTATAGCAGAGGGCAAAACCCGAAAATTTGATATTGCAAAGGTACAAGCCGCTGATAATACTTTTTATTTTGCCAATATGATGGGTTTAGGTTTTATTAGCGATGTTACACAAACTGCTTCCAAGTTAAAGAAATTTAATAAATTAGCTTATACATTAGGTGTTTTGTACAATACCATAAAGTTGAAAACCAATTCAATAAAAATGCTTGCAGATGAGAAGAGCTATGATTTGAATAATGTATTTGTAATCATTTCAAATTCTAAATATACAGGAGGCGATTATTTGATTGCACCCAAAGCAGAAATTAACGATGGGAAATTAGATTTAATTATTGTAGATAAGCTCAGCCGTTTAAACTTATTGAAAACTTTTCCGAAAACATTTAAGGGGACACATGTAGGGACACCATTTGTGCAATATATTCAAGCTGCGAACATTCGTTTTGAAACAACGAATAATATGCCACTTTCGCCGGATGGTGAACTTTGTTGTAAATTGCCTGCGGATATTTTTTGCGTACCAAAAGCTATTACTATTTTTGTTGGCAAATAAAGATGAAATTATACCTAAGTTTAGCAATTTTCGCTCAATTTGGTTTACAGTAAATATTTTATAATGAAAGTTTTCAGATATATTTACACCACATATGCTTGGTTGGTAGGAGGAAGTATTTTTGTCATCATTGCTTTAAGCGGAATTGTTGGTATGTCGCTTACCTCGCCGCAAAAGTACAACCCTGTTTTTAAAACGATGTTGAAATTTATGTTTCATGCTATTTTTATACGTGTAAAAGTTGTTTTACCCGATAATTTTGATAAGAGTAAAGCCTATGTATATATGCCTAATCATGTCAGCCTTTTGGATTCTCCGTTAATGGCTGCTTATTTACCGCAGTACATTAGTGCATTAGAAGCAAAAGAACATTTTAATTGGCCCCTGTACGGATGGTTGGCAAAAAAATATCAGAACATACCGATAAACAGAAAAAGTGTACCTGAATCATTAAAAAGTGTAGGAATTGCAAAAAAGAAACTAAAATCAGGTATTTCAATCATTGTTTTTCCCGAAGGTAGTCGTACCATGACGGGCGAAATGGGACGTTTTAAGAAACTCCCCTTTCATTTGGCGCAAGATGCCGTTGTTTCGATTGTTCCTGTTGGTGTTTCCGGTATTTTTGATATTAATCACAAAGGGACGCTTCTTTTAAAACCGGGGAAAATTTTAATGAAATTAGGAAAAGCTATTGATACTGAATATATTAAAAGTGTCGAAGTGCCTGTATTAATGGATGAAGTCAAAGAACATATTCAATCTTTGATTGAATACCGGTGATTCTATTAGATAATTGATTATTGGGTAAGTTCAAACGTTCAAATGTCCTTTCAGACGATTTGAAGTTTCCTACACATCTAATCATCCGCTCAATATAAATGGATAAGTATCGATACAAAGCTTGTAAAATTGCCAAACTATGATTTAAGATAATTTAATAATTATTCTGCCTATTTTTTTGTACTTTTGGCGGCAAATTATTTTGGTCTTTTGTTTCGTTATTTAATGCAGTATGAGATAAAAGATGTACAGAATTTGTTATAATCGTAAAAAATACCTAGCGCTATGTCAATCTATAAAGATAAAATTGTATCGGAAGGTTTAACCTTTGATGATGTTTTGCTCATACCTGCATATTCTGAGGTTTTACCAAGAGATGTTGATTTAACATCTAAATTCAGTAGGAATATTTCTATAAAAACCCCTATTGTTTCAGCAGCAATGGATACCGTAACCGAAGCTCAGTTAGCAATTGCTATTGCACGCGAAGGCGGGATTGGGGTAATTCATAAAAATATGAGTATCGAAGCTCAGGCACAGCAAGTAAAAATGGTAAAACGTGCTGAAAACGGGATGATAATCGACCCCATAACCATTAGAAAAGAGGCTATGGTGGGTGATGCCAATAAAATTATGCATGATTTTAAAATTGGTGGTATTCCTGTTGTAGATGAAAAAATGAAACTAATCGGTATTGTTACCAATCGTGATTTGCGTTTTGAGAAAAATTTAAAAAAGAAAATTAAAGAGGTAATGACCTTTGAAAATATTGTTACTACAACACAAGATACCGATTTGGAAAAAGCGGAACACATCTTGCAAAAGCATAAAATTGAAAAACTTCCTGTTGTAGATAAAAACAATAAACTTATCGGTTTAATTACTTATAAAGACATAACAAAAGCCAAAGATCGCCCGTTTTCTTGTAAAGATGCCAAAGGGCGGCTTAGAGTGGCTGCCGGAGTAGGAGTTACGCACGATACTTTTGAACGTATCGAAGCATTGGTTAATTCAGGAGTAGATGCGGTGGTTATTGATACGGCTCATGGTCATTCAAAAGGTGTAATTGATACTTTGAAAGCCGTTAAGAAAAAATACAAGCATATTGATGTTGTAGTTGGGAATATTGCTACGGCACAAGCTGCTATCGATTTGGCAAATGCAGGTGCCGATGCAATTAAAGTAGGAATTGGTCCCGGGTCTATTTGTACCACGCGTGTTATTGCCGGAGTAGGTTATCCGCAATTATCGGCAATTTACAATGTTGCCGAAGCAGTAAAAGCCACAAACATACCGGTAATTGCCGATGGAGGAATTCGATATTCGGGTGATATTGTAAAGGCATTGGCAGCCGGAGCACATTCAATTATGGCAGGCTCTCTTTTTGCAGGTGTTGAAGAATCGCCGGGGGAAACTATTATTTACCAAGGGCGTAAATTCAAGTCTTATCGTGGAATGGGCTCTATTGAAGCCATGCAAAAAGGTTCAAAAGACAGGTATTTTCAGGATACCGAGGACGACATCAGCAAATTAGTGCCCGAAGGAATTGCAGCTCGCGTACCTTATAAAGGAACATTATCGGAAGTAGTTTATCAGATGATTGGAGGTTTACGTGCAGGAATGGGCTATTGCGGTACTGCAAATATTAAAGAATTGCATAATGCTAAATTTGTAAAAATTACAAATTCGGGAATAACCGAAAGTCATCCTCATGATGTGGCTATAACAAGAGAAGCCCCTAACTATAGCAGATAAAAAATTATAACTCAACTTTCTAAGCTGAGAGAATAATAAAAAGAAAATTGTTATTAATAGATAATTTTAATTTATGATTTGGATATTTAAAAACTCCAAAAAATATACTTTTTGTCTGATACAGATAAAAATGCTTGTACTGTTTATTTTATTATTTGTTTCAAGCAACTTGTCTGCACAAAATGATGTTTTGCTTGTGATTGATTATCATAAATATACAGTTGATGATTTTTTATCGGTATATAATAAAAATAATGAAGAGCCTTTGCCAGGAAATATTGATTTGTTAAAAAAGGAAGTTGATAAGTTTGTAGATTTAAAACTTAAAATTATTGAAGCAGAAAATATGGGGCTTGATAAAACCGATGATTTTATCAAAGAATATAACAAATACAAAAGAGAACTTGCCGATCCTTTTTTAATTGATAAACAAAAGTTTAAACGATTAACAACGCAAGCCTATCAGCGGATAAAGAAAGAAGTTAGAGTTAGTCGGATTTTGATTAGATTAAGTCCTTATGCTGCTCCCGAAGATACACTTATAGCCTATCAAAAAGCAATGAATATTCGTTTACGTTTAGCAGAAAGTGAGCGTTTTGATAATGTGGCAAAAGAAGTTTCTGACGATCCTACTGCGGCTTATAATGGTGGTGATTTAGGGTATGTACATGTTTTTGATACACCTTATGATTTTGAAAATTTGATATATCGAGCAGAACCTAATAGATTGTCGCAAATTGTTCGTACAAATTTGGGCTATGAAATATTTAAAGTAAAAGGGTATCGCAGCAATCCGGGTATGATAAAAGTTGCCCATATAATGGTTTCTGTTCCTGCAAATGCTAATAAAGAGGAGCTTGATAGAGCCAAAAGTAAGATTGATGAGGTGTATAATAAACTTTTGCTTGGTGAACAATTTGAAGATTTAGTGAAAAAATATTCAGATGATGTAGGTGCAGATAATTCTGGAGAATTACCTTGGTTTGGTACCGGAGAAATGGAGCCTGATTTTGAAAAGGCATCTATCGGCTTGCATAAGTCAGAATTTTCAAAACCGGTAAAGACTAAATACGGATGGCACATAATTAAAAAAATTGATCAGCAGCCGGTACCGGAGTATGAATTTATGTTAGACCAAATTAGTAAAGCAATTCGTGAAAGTGACCGCTATGAAATTTGTAAACAAAATATTGTACGCAAGTATAAAAAACAATTTAATTTTAAGGATAATAAAAATATTTCCGGTTTTTATGATTTGGTGGACAGCACATTGATTTTTGAAGGTAAATGGCAGGCTCCTCCTATGTTTATGATGCATGAAGTATTATTTAAAATAGGAGATAAGGAGTTTAATAAGCAGAATTTTATAGAATTTTTGGTAAGTAATCAAAGAAAAATGTATCCGGTTCCTCTTAAAAATTATATAAACATGCAATATGAACAGTTTAAAAATAAGGAGATATTAGCGTTTGCATATAATCAATTGGCAAAAAACAATAATGAATATAAAAAATTAATTTCTGAATTTCATGATGGAATTTTATTATTTAAGTTTTTAGAAAAGGAAGTATGGCAGAAAGCACAAAATGATACGCTTGCATTAATTAATTATTATAAAAAAAATATCAATAAATACAATAAATATAGTGCTGATATTTCTGTTTTTAAATACGCTCCGGACATGAATATCAAAAAAATGAAAAAATATTTTACAAAATATAAAAAGCAACATATTAAGGATGACTTATTGGCAAAAGTAGTCAGTAAATCAAGTAAAAGTAATTTTGAATTTGTTGGAAACTATCAAGCCGAAGAAGGAAACGATGAGGTTTTTGATTTAGTTATGAATGAATTTCATCTCTCAAAAATTTCATCGAAACAAAAAATAATTATTTTACCGGATAGTAAAACCTTGGTATATCTTAATTCAGCAATTACCCGAACACAAAAACCGTGGACAGCCTTTAAAAGCGAATTAATTGAAGATTATCAAAAGAATCTTGAAAAAACACTAAGCGTTAATTTAAGAAATAAACATTCTGTTAAAATAAATGAAGAAGTATTAAAATCATTACTTTATTAATTTGTTTTAAAACCCAATTATACCATGAAGCATATATTTTATATTTTGTTATTTACTATTGCATTTTTTTCATGCAATAAACCGGAAAAAGAAAAAGGCAAAACACCGGTTGCCAGAGTTTTTGATAAATATCTTTATAAAGAGGATTTAAAAGATATTGTGCCGGCAGGATTAAGCCCCGAAGACAGTGCCGGAAGAGTGCGTAATTATATTGATATGTGGGTAAAAAAGCAAGCCTTAATGAAAACAGCTGAGTTAAACCTTGCCGAAGAGCAAAAAGATGTTTCTCAGGAACTTGAAGATTATCGAATGACTTTACTCATATCGCGATATAAGCAGATTTTTATGGAACAAAACCTGGACACTATTATTACCGAAGAGCAAATTGAAGATTATTATAATGCACATCCCGAAGTTTTTAAAATTACGCAACCGGCTGTTATTGCTTTATATATCAAGGTGCTTAAAACATCTCCAAATATTGATATAATTAAAAGAAAATATCGTTCGTCAAGAGAGCGGGATATTGAAGAATTGAAAAATTTATGTGCCGAAAGTGCAGCAGAGTATGATGATTTTAATAATGAATGGATTTATTTCAGAGATTTAATTGTTAATATTCCTGTGAGAATAGATAATCAAGAAAAATTTTTGAAAACAAATAAATATATTGAAGCCGAAGATGAAAATTATTTTTATTTTGTTGCCATAAAAAATTACCGCTTAAAAGGAGCTACTGCGCCTGTTAAATTTGTTCGCGGACAAATTAGCGTAGGAATTTTAAATGAACGTAAAGAAAAACTGATAAGAGAACTTGAAAATAATATTTACAACAATATGTTGGATAATCAAGAAATAGAAATAATTAATTAAAAATTAAAATATGTATCGAATTAGTATTATTATACTCCTGATTTTTGTTTTTATATCAAACAGCATTAAAGCTCAAAACGACTCCATTATTGATAATGTTATTGCAGTAGTGGGAAGCGAAATAGTTTTGAAATCGGAAGTAGAAGAACAATTAATGCAAATGAAAGCTCGTGGAATTTATGGTGGCGGAAATGAACGCTGTAATATTTTTGAACAGCTTTTGTTTCAAAAATTACTGATTACTCAAGCCAAACTAGACAGTATTGAAGTAACGGAAGCTCAGGTTGATGATGAAATTGAAAAGCGTTTACAAGGTTTTATTCGTGAAATTGGTGGAGAGCAGCAGTTGGAAGATTATTTCGGAAAAAGTATATTGGAAATAAAGCAAGATTTTAAACCCATTGTTCGTGAACAACTACTTGCGCAAAAAGAGCAACAGGAAATTACCGGTGATGTTAAAATTACTCCATCAGAAGTAAAAGCTTTCTTTAAGTCGATACCGGCAGATAGTTTGCCTATTGTAAATGCTACTTATGAAATTGCACAAATTGTAATTGAACCAAAAATCAGTAAAGAAGAAAAAGAAGCAGTTAAGAAAAAACTGGAAAATCTGCGTCAACGAATTTTAAAAGGTGAAAATTTTTCAACACTTGCCGTTTTGTATTCAGATGATAAGGCATCGGCAAAAAATGGCGGTGAATTGGGCTTTATTAATAAAGGCGATTTGGTAAAAGAATTTGCAGCCACAGCATATACGCTTAAAGAAGGTGAAATTTCAGATATTGTTGAAACTGAATTTGGATATCATATTATACAATTAATTGAAAAAAGAGGTAGTCAGGTAAATGTCCGGCATATTTTAATGATACCAAAAGTATCGGCTAATGCAAAATACAGAGCAAAACAAAAATTGGACAGTATTGCACGTTTAATAAGACTTGATTCATTAACTTTTGGTGAGGCTGCCATGCGCTTTTCGGAGGATGATGATACACGAAAAAATGAAGGGTTAATGGTAAATCCTTATACCGGAACTTCTAAATTTGAGGTGCAGCAAATTGATCCTGCCACCAATTATGCTTTACGAAAACTTAAAGTAGGCGAAATTTCCGACCCTTTTGAGGCACAAAATCAAAAAGGAAAAACAGTTTTTAAAATTATTTATAAAAAAGCTGAAAATAAAGCACATACAATTAATTTAAAAGAAGACTATCAGCAGATTCAGGATATGGCTCTCGCCGATAAAAAACAAAAAGTGATTAAAGAATGGGTAGCGAAAAAGCAAAAGCAGACTTATATTAAAGTTAGTCCTGAATTTAAAACCTGTAAATTTAATTTTCCGGGCTGGGTGAAGTAATTATTTGATAATTGGTAAATTGGTGTATTAGTATATTGGTAAATTGGTATATTCGATAAATATGAATTAATACACCAATATACCGATAAACCAATTACAGCACATCTTATTCCAAGGAGATTAAAATGTTTTTAAGTTTGATTTCTTCTTTTTCCCAACAATATTTGTTCTTTACTTTACGTATGTTTTCTTTAAAATCATTGAGTATATGTGGCTTATCCAGTAAGTAGTTAATCTTTTCAGCAATAGAAAGAGGGCTAAGTTGTTCAATTAGTATTCCTGATTTTGCTTTATTCACTACATGTTCTATTTCGGGTAAACGCGATGCTAAAACCGGTATTTCGGCTTGCATAAAGTCAAAAAGGCGATTTGGAAGAACATATCGATAACTTAAACTTAAATCTTTTTGTAAAACAAGTCCAATATCGCCAATTTTTGTAAATGCATTTAGTTCTTCAATAGGGATTTTCCCGGTAAAATATACTTTATTGTTTAATTTGTTTTCATTTACCATATTTTTAAGCCGGTTTTCAATATCTCCTTCACCAATAATCAGCAAAATTGAATTATTAATATATTGCATTGCTAAAATAGCCTCTTCTAATCCGCGACCTATATTCAAAGCTCCTTGATAAAGTATTATTTTACGACTATTAAATCTTTGCTTTAAGGCTCTTGCTTTTTGCCGGGCAATATTTTCAAAATTTTTATCTATGCATAAGGGGAAATTTCGGATTACCTGCATTTCGATACCGTATTTATTTTGGTATTCATCGGCTATTGATTGACAAACCGTATAAGCGTATTTTATTTTTGGTAAAATAATTTTTTCAATAAAAAGCCATGCATTTTTCGCAAATGTTCTACCGTTTAATTCCGGTACTTCGGTAAAATATTCATGACTATCGTAAATTAGAAAAACTTTTTGCCTGAAAATATATTTTTTAAAGATATAAGCTAAATAATTGGCAAGTAAAGTATCTAAATCGTTAGCAAGTAAAATATTTACACGTTTAAAAATTAATAAAAAAAATAAACGGATATTGTATTCTCCATAAAACAATGCACCTTTATTAAAAAGCAAACGTATCCGTATGGTTTTGTACATTCTTCTATTAATTGTTTTTGAATTTTTGAGCTTTCTGCCAATTAGAATAATTTGAAATCCTAAGGTTTGTAAACTTTTAATAACTTTATCCACCCGCCTATCGGAAACTAAATCATTCGTAACCGATAAAATAATTGTTTTTTCGTTAAGTGTTTTGCTCATCTATCTATAATCATTTTCTGCAAAATTAAAGGAAACATTGTTAAATTTGATATTTTTGCAAAATAAACCGAAAATGTATGTCCCAAGTTTTTAATAATTTTTCTTTAAAAGAGTTTAATACTTTTAATATTGAAGCTATCGCTAAATATTTTGCAGCTCCGCAATCAATTGACGAGCTTATATTTTTATTGCAAGAAAAAGAATTTTTAAAAGTTCCTAAATTAATTATTGGTTCAGGCAGTAATTTGCTTTTCACAAAAGATATTGAAGCATTAGTAATACATCCTGAAATAAAAGGGATTGAATTAATCGAAGAAAATCAAGAACATGTAATTGTTAAGGTCGCAGCAGGCGAAGTTTGGGATAATTTTGTAGAATGGTCGGTGCGAAAAGGATACAGTGGTATTGAAAATCTATCTTTCATTCCCGGTAGAGTAGGGGCGGCTCCGGTTCAAAATATTGGTGCCTACGGCGTTGAGCTTAAAGATGTTTTGTATAAAGTGGATGCTTTAAGTATTGAACAATTGGAGCTCACATCTTTTACAAATCAAGAATGTGCCTTTGCATACAGAAACAGTATTTTTAAAAATAAATTAAGGGGAAAGTATATTATAGCTCATGTTTATTTTAAATTATCAAAGAAACATAATTTTAAACTGAACTATGGAAATCTGAAAAACGAATTGCAAAAAATCGGGCAAATAAATTTACAAACGGTACGTGATACCGTTATAAATATAAGACGTTCTAAACTGCCTGAACCTGAAGAATTACCCAATGCAGGAAGTTTTTTTAAAAATCCAGTAATTAGTGATGAAACATTTAAACAATTAATAACCGAATTTCCCTCCTTAGTTTATTATCCCGCTGATAATAGCATGTATAAACTTGCTGCAGGCTGGTTAATTGACTACTGTGGACTGAAAGGCTATCGAAAAGATAAGGTAGGTGTGCATAAAAATCAAGCTCTGGTTCTAATTAATTATGGCGGTGCAAGCGGTAAAGATATTTTAAACTTAGCTGAACATGTACGTAAAACGGTTTTTAATACCTTTGGTATTAAATTAGAATTTGAAGTAAATGTTTTGTAATTGTGTTTGAATATTTATTTGATGGTTAATCTGTTGATATTCATAATATTATTTCTTTTTGTCATATATTACTTTATAATCTTTATTAAAATGAATAAAGGTGCCGCTTTTAATGTTCCGGCTTTTACCATCGTTGCATTCAAGATGATGTTTTTGTGCTAAAATGCCTTGGATAACATTTCCTTTTTCGTCAAATAAAATATATGAACCTTCTTTATATAAAATCAAGTTTGAGCCGCTTTTAAGAAATGTATTTCTTAATAAAAAACCTGAGAAAACTTTACCTTCATTATTAAATTCCACCGGTTTACCTGCCATAAAATTTACAAATCCGGCAACTGAGCGAAGATTCATGTTTTCAGCTAAAACACCCTTTACAACATTACCCTGATTATCAAACTGAATTTCTGAACCGGTTTTAAACTTAATTAAGCGCTGTTTTGTCCATAAATATTTTTGTTGGTTAATAAAACCATGGACAACCAGCTCTTCTTTATTTAATGCTACAAATGAATTAGCCGTAAATTCAATTTTTCCGTTTGATGTCCATAGAACAGAATCTTTTGCTAGATATACATAAGTTTGAGCTGTAATTTGGCTTGAAAATATAAATAGAACATTGATTGCTATAATAAGAGATAATAATTTCTTTAGGTAAAATTTTATTAAATTTGATAAAAAAATTGTATATTTAAGGTCCTTTGTCATAATAATTAACTTTTTTAAATATGTAAATATTTGTTGTTCAGTACATTAGTGGTTTTGACCCTGCTGGATAATATTTATGTTTTACAACACATTAAAGACATTCGATGCTCAAAATTATTGAAACAGTTTCGATACTTACACTAAATAATTAAAAAAATAAACTCATGAAATTAATTCCAAAATTACTACTTAAACAACTTTATACACGAAATAGCTTAGAAAACACATCCGAAGGTGTTCGTTTTTCGGTAAAAAACCGCTTAAAAGACGGAAAACTTACCGGAATTGAATGTATAAAAATAAATAATGTTAAAGTAGAAACCAAAGATATTTTTATTGATTTGGGAAATAATTTATTGCTTTCGGCAACAGAAGTATCTCCCAATAATCCATTAGATTTTCCTTTAAAGAAATCAATCACTTTATTAGCAAAAATCCCAAAATTAGAGGTTGGGAAACATGAGTTAAAATTTATTTTTCAAACACAACCTTTTGGTAAATTAGAGTTTCATGTAGAAGATGCAATTTCAGATGTTAAAGAATATAAATTTAAAATTCCACGTGATAAGGATGATAATTATTCGGAAAAAGCTATTGAAGATCGTCATGCTTTTATTACAAAATATACAGGCGCAAGTTTACCACATATTCGGAAATACTCTTTTGACCCACACACAACCGATGGAAATTGTGAAAATTTTATCGGTGTAGCGCAAATCCCTATGGGTATTGCCGGACCTTTGAAAGTAAACGGCGAACATGCCAATGGAGAATTTCTTATCCCAATGGCAACCACCGAAGGTACATTAGTTGCTTCGTATAATAGAGGAATTAAACTACTCAACGCTTGTGGTGGGGTAAAATGTACCGTAATAGGAGACTCAATGCAAAGAGCGCCGGTTTTTGTTTTTGAAGATGCCCGTGCAGCACGCGATTTTACGAATTGGGTAAGAGAGAATGAAACCGAAATTGCCGAGCAGGCAGAAGCCACTTCCAGTGTGGCTAAATTACAGTATATTGATGTGATTCTGGCTGCAAAGTTTGCTTATTTGCGTTTTAACTATCATACCGGAGATGCTGCAGGTCAAAATATGGTCGGTAGAGCTACTTTTGTTGCTTGCAGTTGGATATTGGAAAAATACAAAAACTTTGAAGTCAAGCATTTTTATTTAGAATCCAATTTGGCGACCGATAAAAAAGCTTCGCAAATTAATGTAATGCGTACACGCGGAAAACGTGTAGTTGCCGAAGCGATTATTAAAAAAGATATTTTGTTGCAACAAATGCGTGTGGACCCTAAAAGTTTGGCTTATCATGGCTTGGTTTCTAATGTAGGTACTATTTTATCGGGTGCTAATAATAACGGAGCTCATTCGGCAAATGCCATAACTGCCATTTTTATTGCTACAGGGCAAGATGTTGCAAATGTTTCCGAATCTTCAGCAGGTGTTTTATATACCGAACTTACGGATGAAGGTGATTTGTATATTTCCATTACCATTCCTTCATTAATTGTTGCCTCTTATGGTGGCGGAACTCACCTTGCTACCCAAAAAGAGGCTTTGGAGATAATGGGCTGTTTGGGTAAAGGAAAAGTGAATAAATTAGCCGAGATTATTGCCGGTGTAGTGCTTGCCGGTGAATTATCTTTAGGCTCTGCAATTTCAGCTTCCGATTGGGTTTCAAGTCATGAAGAATACGGCAGGAACAGATAATATTAGTATATTAGTAATTGGTGTATTAGTGATTGATAGTCGGTGTATTAGATTTCTTGTAATCAATCAACCAATACACTAATATACCAATACACCAATATACTAATTTATTAAAAGTGTAATACAATTCCTCCCATAAAATTTATTCCTGCTTGCGGGAAGTATCCGTCCAGATTGTAATATTCGCCTCCGTAATTATAGCGATATACCCAAGCATTACTCTCATACTCTTCATTAAATACATTGTTAATCAAAAACTTAATATCAATGCTTTTGATTGATTTTGTTTTTATGCTGTAATTGAAACTAAGATTATTTACAGTATAAGCATCAAGCATACGGTCTTGGCTTGAAGTATTGTCTATATACTGCTTGCTTACATATTTTGTTTGCAGCGCAATACTAAAACCTTTAAATGCTCTAACGCTTAAATTACTTCCCATAATAATATTGGGTGAGAACGAAATATCGGTTTCCCCGAGATTTGTAGCAATTTGCTGACCCCAATTATCCCAATCATCAACATACTCTGTAAAGTTTTTAATTTTATTTTTGCTGAATGTTGCATTTACTTGCCAGTCTATAATTCTGTAAAAACGAAAAGCTCCC
>JALSLF010000312.1 GCA_026988445.1 Bacteroidales bacterium | reverse complement strand
GATTTACGAATGACGAAGTTTTTTAATAACGCTTAAACTTGTCCGACCACCGGTGGATTGCTAAACATCTAAAATCATCATTCCTTGTTCGTTATTCGTTATTCATTTGATTTACGGACACAGAACACCGATTTACGAATGACGAAGTTTTTTAATAACGCTTAAACTTGTCCGACCACCGGTGGATTGCTAAACATCTAAAATCATCATTCCTTGTTCGTTATTCGTTATTCATTTGATTTACGGACACAGAACACCGATTTACGAATGACGAAGTTTTTTAATTTACCATTTACAAATTTTGCCGATAATCTCAAATTTCAGGGAATAATTAATTTGCCGATTTAAGGTAATAGATAAATATATTTTTTTTACTTTCGCATTTTAATAATAATACTAAAAATTATGTATCCGACATTAACAGACTTAATTCAAGATATTTTTGGAGTGCATATTCCTTTGCCGATACAAACCTATGGTTTTTTTGTTGCCATAGCCTTTTTGTTGGGGGTTTATGTGTTATCTATCGAACTGAAAAGAAAAGAAAAAGAAGGCTTATTAAAAGCCATAAAAAAGAAAGAATTAATTGGTGAACCGGCTTCGATGAAATCGCTAATTTTATCAGGTATTGGTGGTTTTTTGTTGGGCTTTAAAATTTTGGAAGCCGTTTTGTTTTATAACGATTTTGTAGCTAATCCGCAAGATTTTATTCTTTCTTGGCGCGGTAGCTTTATCGGGGGGATGCTTGGAGCAGCCATATCAGTTTATTATACTTGGAAAGATAAAGAAAAGCAAAAACTGCCGAAACCCAAATGGGTGGAACATACAATTCACCCTTATGAGTTAACGGGGAATATGTTGATTATTGCTGCAATTTTTGGTTTATTGGGTGCTAAAATTTTTCATAATCTGGAAAATTTAGATGATTTTATGCGCGACCCGGTTCATTCTTTAATTTCATTCAGCGGCTTAACTTTTTACGGAGGTTTAATACTTGGAACTATTGCCGTAGTTTGGTATGCCAATAAAAATCATATTAATGTATTGCATCTGATTGATGCCGGGGCACTTGCTATTACGGTGGGTTACGGTGCAGGCAGAATTGGTTGCCAAATGTCGGGCGATGGTTGTTGGGGAATCCCAAACCCCAATCCCAAACCCGATTGGATGAGTTTTTTGCCTGATTGGATGTGGTCTTTTAATTATCCGCACAATGTGATTAATGCAGGAGAATTAATTGAAAATTGCTCCGGCGGACATTGCCATGTTTTGGGAGTTCCTGTATTTCCTACACCTTTTTATGAAACCATGATGATGGCAGTAGTATTCATCATTTTATTCAGTATTCGTAAAAAAATAAAAGTTCCCGGTGCCTTGTTTGCTATTTATTTGATTTTTGCCGGTATTGAGCGTTATCTTATTGAAAGTATCCGTGTAAATAATAAGTTTGATTTTTTAGGTAGAGATTTTACTCAAGCAGAAATTATTTCAATGATTTTATTCATAACAGGTATTTCTGCACTTATTTATCTGTATAAAAATAAAGAAAAAGTAAGTAAATGGGCTGAAAAAACGGCTATGAAGGCAGGTAAATCAAGCTAAATAAATACTTATGGATTTAAAAAAACTATGCTTTGATGCACAAGATATAATTCGCAAAACGGGCAAATATATTATACGGGAGTCAAAAAACTTTAATACGGATAAAGTAGAAAGCAAAGGTGTACACGATTTTGTTTCTTTTGTTGATAAAACTGCAGAGCAACAATTAGTAAGTGCTTTAAAACAATTGCTTCCCGATGCAGGATTTATTGCCGAAGAGCAAACAGAGACCTACCGTTCGGATAAATATAACTGGGTAATTGACCCACTGGACGGTACCACTAATTTTATTCATGG
>JALSLF010000311.1 GCA_026988445.1 Bacteroidales bacterium | reverse complement strand
ACACCAATAAAGTTTACAAGGTCATTTCCGGCAAAAGCCATAGCCAAAGCAAAGGTTCCAACCAAAATAATCATTTTTAAAATATTTACTTTAGTAAATATTTGCAGTAATTTCAGTGCAATTGTCCAAAAGGTAAAACTAACGATTATTATTACAAAAGTGTTTGATTGAATCCAATGTTTCATATCATCGGTCATAAAAGAAGCTCCTTTTGCTCCTTTTATTAATATAAAATAAGTAATTGCAGTAATAGAAATTCCACCCCAAAGAGCTCCCCAGTATTTATAGGTTTTTTCATAATTAAACGAAAAAACTAATCGTACGATGTATTGAACAAGGCTGCCGACACTAAAAGCTACTACTACAGAAAGTAAAATACCGGCTATAATAACAAGTGCTTTACCTGAGTTTATATACTCTCCCAGTGTACTTAAACCATCACCACTCTGAATAACTTTAAGAGCAGCTACCGAAACAGCAGCACCTAGCAATTCAAAAACTATTGAAACGGTTGTTGAGGTGGGTAATCCAAGTGTATTAAATGTGTCTAGCAAAATAATGTCGGTGAGCATTACGGCCAGAAATATAATCATAATGTTATGAAAGCTAAACATTTCAGGATGGAAAATCCCTTTACGTGCTACTTCCATCATTCCGCTTGAGAAGGTTGCCCCAAAAACAACTCCCAGACTTGCCACTGCCATAATAATCCAAAATGGAGCCGCTTTTGAACCAATTGCCGAATTTAAAAAATTTACCGCATCGTTACTAACACCAACTACCAAATCAGAAATTGCTAATATAACAAGTACAACTACTAATAAAATAAATACTGTTTCCATTTTTAAATTTAGTTAATAATTTGTGCCAAAAGTAGAGACATGAACTATTAATCCTATGGAAACAAGATTATCTTTTTATTAATTCAATATTAAGTTAATGTTAAATCTTTTTAAAAGCTTGTTATAATTAGCGTGTTGTAGGTTTATTTGCTGTTAAATACCTAATTTTTTTTTAACAAGATGTTCCACATTATCTTCCGGTTCAAAATATAGCAAAACTCCTTTACTGTTATCAATAATAAAGCGATAAGCATTTTCTTTGGCAACTTCATTAATCGCCGCTTTTAATTTATCAATGGCTTTTTGGTAAAGTACCGCCTTTTTTTTATTAATTTCTTTTTGAGCATCTAATTGAAACTGTCTTAAATCAACTTGCATTTTTGTTAATTCATTTTCCTTTTCTTTTCGCAAAAAATCGGATAAGTGCTCTTTGGTTTCATTAAATTCTTTAAGTTTTTTTTGGTATTCTTCGTTTTTTGTTTTTATGTATTCATTAATGGGTTTTATATAAGCTTCAAGCTCTTTGTTTGCAGCAGCAATATCCGGCATTTCCTGTAAAACTTTATCGGCATTAATGTATCCGTATTTGAATTTTTGTGCAAAAGAGTTAAAGCTTGCGGTAATTACAAATATCAACAAGATATATTTTTTCATTTTTAATCAAGTTTAAATTAGTTCAAATATTAAAATTAAAATTGAGCAATTTAAGTTTAAATAAATAGTTATTCCTACTGTAAAAATACTTATTTATCTGTAAATTTTCCATATATTTTGATAAAATGCTTAATTATTCAGACAGAAGAATTTGAAATAGCGCGAAGTTTTATACTCTAAACGCAAAATCACAGTAAGGTAGTTAAAATATAGCTGCAAACTTTTTATAATTAATAAATTACTCAAAAACAAGTCTTATAAAAACCATGCCAACTTTACTTTACTTTGTAAATAATTATTGACATTTTTTGTGTCATAATTTTTTAAATAATCTTTTCAACAATTTGGTTTTTTAATTTCATATTGGTTTTCAGAAATATAAAAATGATATGAACAAAAATTAACTTTGCTAAAATTACAAACACAAAAATTTGGTTTTTAATTTTTCAGTTAAATAAATAACTTGCAGTCAGCAAAAATTTGTTTAAGTATTTAATTATCAATTAAACTATTAAAAAATTAAAGAATAATGCACATAGAACCTATGACCCTGAAAAACGCTAAAAATAAAAAAGGATATACCATTGATGATGCATTTCAAAAGTCGCTAATCTATTTTAAAGGTGATGAGCTTGCTGCCAGAGTGTGGGTAAATAAGTATGCACTAAAAGATTCGCACGGGAACATTTTTGAACTCAGCCCGGATGATATGCATCGCCGTTTGGCAAAAGAAATTCATCGTATCGAAAAAAAATACCCTAATCCCTTAAGTGAAGAAAAGCTTTACAATTTGCTTAAAGGCTTTAAGTATATTGTTCCTCAGGGCGGTCCTATGACAGGTATCGGGAATAACTTTCAGGTAGCTTCTTTGTCAAACTGTTTTGTAATTGGTGAAGATAAACCTGCCGACTCCTACGGAGGGATTATGAAAACCGATCAGGAGCAGGTTCAGTTAATGAAACGAAGAGGAGGAGTAGGGCATGATCTATCGCATATACGGCCAAAGGGTAGTCCGGTGCTTAATAGTGCATTAACATCAACAGGGGTAGTGCCTTTCATGGAGCGTTTTTCAAATTCTACCCGTGAGGTAGCCCAAGACGGTAGGCGTGGTGCATTAATGTTAAGTATATCAGTAAAACATCCTGATGCAGAAGATTTTATTGATGCAAAATTACAAGCAGGAAAAATTACGGGTGCCAATATTTCCGTAAAGATTGATGATGAGTTTATGCAAGCGGTAGTTGAAAATAAACCCTATGTACAAAAATTTCCTATTGATTCAGATAAACCTGTTTATACTAAAGAAATAAACGCAAGAAAACTTTGGGAAAAAATCCGACACAATGCATGGAAATCGGCAGAACCCGGTATCTTATTTTGGGATACGGTAATTAAAGAGTCAATACCCGATTGTTATGCCGATTTAGGTTATCAAACGGTATCAACCAATCCGTGTGGTGAAATTCCTTTATGCCCGCATGATAGCTGTCGCTTGTTAGCAATTAATTTATATAGTTACGTAGAAAAGCCTTTTACAAAAAAAGCAAAATTTAATTTTGATTTATTTCGTGAGCATGTTGGCTATGCACAAAGAATTATGGACGATATTATTGATTTGGAATTAGAAAAAATCGATAAAATCATTGAAAAAATAAAAAATGATCCGGAAAGTGAAGAAGTAAAACGCATTGAACTTAATTTATGGAAAAATATCCGCCGTAAGGCTATGGAAGGAAGACGAACAGGCGTTGGAATTACAGCCGAAGGCGATATGATTGCAGCACTTGGATTGCGCTACGGTAGCGATAATGCCATTGATTTCTCAGTAGAAGTACACAAAAATTTGGCTTTATCAGCTTATCGCTCGTCGGTTACTATGGCAAAAGAACGTGGTGCATTTTCAATCTATGATGCGGAGCGCGAAAAAGAAAATCCTTTTGTTTTAAGATTAAAAGATGCAGATGCCGGTTTATACGAAGATATGCTAAAATACGGAAGGCGCAATATTGCTTTATTAACTATTGCTCCAACCGGAACCACCAGTTTAATGACCCAAACCACCTCGGGTATTGAGCCGGTATTTATGCCGGTATATAAGCGCAGGCGTAAAGTAAACCCTAACGACACCGATGTTACAGTTGCATATACCGATGAAAGCGGAGATGCTTGGGAAGAATATAATGTTTTTCATCATCATTTTTTAACTTGGCTGAAAGTAAATAAATATGATGCTGATAAAGTAAAACATTATAGCGAAGAAGAAATTAATGAACTTATTAAAAAATCGCCTTATTATAAAGCTACTTCAAATGATATTGATTGGATGGCAAAAGTAAAAATGCAAGGAGCTATTCAAAAGTGGGTAGATCATTCAATTAGTGTAACCGTTAATTTACCCAAAGATGTAAGCGAAGAATTGGTTGGTGATTTATATGTAGAAGCATGGAAAAGTGGATGTAAAGGGGTTACTGTTTATCGCGATGGTTCGCGCGATGGGGTGCTTATCTCAACAAAAAAAGAAAAGAAAAATACAGGATTGGAGTATCATCAAGCTCCCAAACGTCCTAAGTCTTTAGAAGCCGATATAGTTCGTTTTAATAATAATAACGAAAAATGGATTGCTTTTGTCGGTTTATTAAACGGGCGACCTTACGAAATTTTTACCGGTATTGCCGAAGAAGATGCATTGCCGATACCTAAATCTATAACCAAAGGTTATATTATTAAAAACAGAGACGAAAACGGTACTAAAAGATATGATTTTCAATATACAAATAAATACGGTTTTCATATAACAATTGAGGGGTTATCGTATAAGTTCAATCCTGAATTTTGGAATTATGCGAAATTAATTTCCGGTGTATTGCGGCATGGAATGCCTATTGAAAGTGCTGTTGAATTAATTTCTTCACTTCATTTAGACAGTGAAACAATTAATACATGGAAAAAAGGGGTTGAACGTGCACTGAAAAAATACATTCCTGATGGTACAAAAGCAAAAGCCGGAAAAAAATGTGAAAACTGTGGTTCAGAGTCGCTTATTTATCAAGAGGGCTGCTTGATTTGCCAAAGCTGTGGCAGCTCTAAATGTGGATAAATTTTGTGGTGTTTTTGGATGAAAGGAGCGCTTTACAAACCGGCGCTCCTTTTTTTTAATACCTTAAATCCGCAGCTATGTTCGTAGCGAAAAGTCATAAACTTGTCCGACTACCGGCGGATGTGCGTCAGTATTGGTGTAGCACAGTTTTGAGACACGCAAACGTAGCATTAGTTACGGAGAGTATCGAAAAACGAGCATTCCCTATAATGGCGTGCATCCGCCAGAAGTCGGACATGGTATTGGCTTTGCAGTAGAAGATAGTTGCGGATTTAAGGTAATATACAAATTATTTATTTTGCAACTGCATCTTCAATTAAAATTTCATAAGTATAACCATATCCAAAATCTTTATCAATACTTACTTTTCCTTCAATAGTAACTACATCACCTACCTTAAACTCCTGGTTTGAGGTTGCTACAACATCAAATTTTCCATTATATTCTGTGCCATCCTGAATATGAATCCAATTTTTTTTCATAATGGCTTTGTTGTATTTGGTTATTTTACCTTTTATTTTTATTGTTTTGCCATTATACTTTTCTTTATTTGCATATAAGTCAGCAATGGTAACGCCACCGGTAACAGGTTCTATTTTTGTTTCGGTTTTAACAATCGTTGATTTAATATTTGATGTGTAGTCTGTTGTTTGTTCTGTTTCTTTTAGTCCTTCAGGATTTTGAGCTACTTTTTCAAGAAAAAGAACTACATCAAAGTCTCGTCCTAACTCTTTACTATGGAAGTTTTTCATTTCCATACCACCTTTATAGTAATAAGTTTTTCCAAGTTCTGCCTGCATTTTAGGTACTGCCAACCAAACGTCATTATTGTTTTCTTTAAGGCGCAAGTATGTATAAGAGTTGGTTTGAATGGCTTCTTGTAAAACACCTTTATGCATTGCAGCACCCATTAGTTGATTGCCTGTTTCGTTTGTGTGTTCAGGGCAGCATTCTTCCTTTTTATCTGTTTTATTTTGAATTCCGGTTTCTTTATTTTGCCCCTGACAACTTGAAATTAAAATTATAATACTGATTGAAATAAAAATTAGTCTCATATGATTCTCTATTTAAGTTAACAATAAATTGAATATAAATATATCATTAAATTATCAATAGCCCTGCCAAAATATCATAATACCTTATGATAATTATCATATACCCTAATTTTTGTAGGATTATTTTTTTAATATTTGTTTACCAGAATTAAGATGTGATTATTTTTAAGTATTTATTTTGCCATATTTAACATCCACAAATACAATTGGTTATTCTTATCTTATTGGCTTAAATAATCCAATCCTTGAGTCCGCCGGACGGCAGATGCATGTTTCATGTGTAGGTAGGTTTGTGCCGCAGTATTTTAAACAATTGTAGTTGACAAGCCATTATTCAGTTTTTGTAACACTATAAAAATGGCATTTTAAAGAAATCCTGTTGTCTATTTTGGAAAAATGGGTTATTTGCCCCAATCAAGGGTTAAATAACACAATACCCCCTGTTTAAAAATTAGCTTTTTTTGATTGTGTTAAAAAAAATAACAGCTCTGTATTGCTTACAGAGTAAGGAAATGCAAAGTAGTTATTTTTAATTTGAATAATGGGTATAGTATTTGGTTTTAGCGAAACATAAGTAATTAAAAAAAATAACTTAATACATCCTAAAATCAAAAATATTATGTCTGAAAAAGAAAAGAGTAAAGAGTCTTCTCGAAGGCATTTTCTGAAATCAGGACTTGCCATAGGCGCCGGAACCGTTTTGGGTAGCAGCTTATTTTCTGCTTGTACAAATACATGTGCACAAGAAGTAGGTGGTGAAGAAGTTGAAAAAATAAAACTGCTTACAACAGAAGGTAAAATAGTTGAAGTGGAAAAGTCTAAGGTTTACCCTATTAAGCCGTCCGAGCCGGCAGTAGGTGATGCTGCCAAAAAAGGGATACCGGGAAGAAAATTTGTTATGGTTATCGATTTATCTAAATGTGCCAATGCAGGTAAGTGTACAACTGCATGTCAGAAAGGGCATAACCTACAACCAGATCAAGAATGGATGCATGTTTATTTGATGAAAGATAACGAATATAGAGACCCTTACTGGTTTCCAAAGAATTGTTATCATTGTGATAATCCTCCTTGTGTTAAAGTATGCCCAGTTGGAGCTACGTTTAAACGTACTGATGGGTGTGTATTGATAGATGCAGATAGATGTATCGGTTGTAAATTTTGTATTTCTGCTTGTCCTTATTCTGCACGGATATTTAATTGGAAAGAAGCGGCTGAAAAGCTTAATGCTGAAAAAGAAGAGCATTCTCCTGAAACTAGTTTGCCTAATCAGGCCGGTGTAGTTGGAAAATGTGACTTTTGTCCTGATAGAAGTAGAAAAGGAGAATTGCCTTATTGCGTTTCAAGTTGCCCTATGGGTGCTTTATATTTTGGTGATATAAATGAAGATGTTATTTCTAATGGTCAAGAGACTTTGCGTTTTAAACAAACTCTTGAAGACAAAGCAGGTTATAGGTTTTTAGAAGAACTTGGTACTAAACCTCGAGTTTATTATCTACCACCTGTTGATAGGATGTTTCCTTATGAAAGAGGTCTAAAAGATTTAGATGAAACTCAAAAGCTAAAATATAAAAACGTACTTGATAAATCATAAACGAGAAAAGATGGAAACTTTAAATAAGACAAATCTAATTGAGGATTTTATTCCTTATATTGAAAAACCTAATAAACGCTGGTATATAATGGTTTTTGTACTTTTGGCTTTAATAGGTGTTGGATTATATGCATTTGTGTATCAGGTTATTTATGGGCATATTGTTACTGGTATGCGAGACTATGTTGTTTGGGGCGTATATATTGTTAATTTTATTTTCTTCCTGGGTTTAAGCTACGCGGGTGCTTTAATTGCCGGAATATTTCACCTTGCCGGTGTACAGTGGGGAAAACCTTTTCACAGAATATTAAAAATAATAACCATTACTACTTTAATCATTGGACCAATTTATATATTGTTATGTATTGGGCGCCCTGATAGGTTATTTAACCTTTTTATTTATGCTAGAATTCAATCGCCTATTACTTGGGATATAATTGCTATTGTTACCGATATGTTTTTTTGTATAGCATATCTGTATTTTATTCATATTGAAGATTTTGCAAAACTTCGTGATTATAAAGGTTTAAATGTGGCAAACTGGAGAAAAAAACTTTATAGATGGCTGGCTATTGGATATACAGGTGCAAAAGAGCAAAAAAAGTTGTTGAACCAGGCACTCAATATTATGGCTGCCATTATTATTCCTACATCAATTATTGCATATTCATTGCTAGCGTGGTTATTTGGAATGAATTTACGTCCGGGTTGGCATAATAGCATTTTTGCGCCATTTTTTGTTCTAACGGCTATTTATTCCGGCATAGCTTTATTGATAGTTGTAATTTGGGTATATAGAAAGAATAGTGGTTTGGAAAAATATTTTACAGAAGAGCATTTTAATTATTTAGGTTTTGCATTAATTATATTTGCTCTTTTTTATGGTTATTTTTCTTTTAGTGAATATATTACAGAGTGGTATAATTCACAGAAAACACCAAGTATCTTGTTAAATAAGCTGTGGGACTTATCTGAGTTTGGTTATTTATTCCTGTTTTCAAATATAGTGGCATCTATTTTACCTGTTATAATAATAGGAATACCCAAATTCAGATCTATAAACAGCATAACATTTGTGTCTGTCTTAGTTTTAATAGCTTTATGGATAAAAAGGTATCTAATAATTGTTCCAACACTAGAAACGCCCTATATTCCTATTCAAGATAGCAGGCTAGATTGGGTACATTATTCTCCTACATGGGTAGAGTGGGCTTTGACTATGTCTGGAGTAGCATTTTTTGTTTTGATTTTTATACTGATGACAAAGTTTGTTCCCATTGTTTGTGTCTCTGAAATGGAAGAAAAATCTCATGGTATTAGGTTTTTCTATAAAACCAGAAAATAGGAAACAATTTTTAAATTGAGATATTAATATAGCAGATGATTATTTCAACTGTTTTTTTGAGAAATAGACAGTAAGAATATTAATAAATAACAAACTTATGAAAACCTTTAATATAATATTAAGTATTTTATTTATTCTGTTTTTTGCAGATAATAGCGTTGCTCAAAATAATAAAAAAAATGCAAAGCTTAAAAAAGTCAGGCTTAAAATAGAGTATTTAAAACAAACAGACGGAACAAAAGTATTAAAATCTAAATTATATTGGAAAGATGGTAAAAAGTTTATGCCTGTTGTTAATCAAGATGTTACATTCTTTGCCGAAGGAGATACAGTAAAATTAAAACTTGGCACTATTAAATCTAACGAAGAAGGGTTTGCTGTTTTATATATTGAAAAAGGTGTAAGTTTTCCAGTTAATTCTGAGGGAGTTACAACTTTTACGGCTAAAATGAAAAAGGGAAAAGAGTTTAAAAGTGCTAAAAGGTCAGTTGATATAAAAGATGCAACATTAAATGTTACTCTTGATATTCAGGATACAGTTAAATATGTTGAAGCAAAATTGACAACATTAAATAGTGAAGGAGAGTCGGTTCCTATTCAAGGTACGGAAATTTTTGTTTATGTGAAAAGATTATATAGTTTGTTTAAAGTTGCAAACGGTGTTACCGATGAGAATGGACAATATAAAGTAAATTTCCCAAATGATATACCCGGAGACTCTATTGGCAATTTACATGTTATTGTAAAAGTTCTTGACAGTGATGATTTTGGAAATATTGAATATATAGGTAGTGTAAAATGGGGAACAGTAGTTTCTTATGCAGAAGAACATTTACCAAGAGCACTATGGACAGGTGAAGCACCTTTTTGGATGATTATTGCAACATTGATTATACTTTTAGGTGCATGGTTTAATTTTCTTTTAGCGGTGTATAAAGTTATTAAGATTAAAAGTATTAGTTAATAGTAAATTATTAAAATGAAAGCTACTTTTTACAAAGCTTTTGTTGAAATTATAGCTGTTTAAAATATAAAAGAGAATCAAATATTAATAGAATTTATAATGTTGATTATTTTGAAAATATAACTCCCATTACCTTTTGTAATTTGGGGTGTATATTGTTTAATTATTTTATTATTAATTTTAAAACAAATCATTATGAAAGTATTAAAAGAATTAAAATTTTTGTTTATCAGCCTTCTATTTGTGGGCGGTAGTTTTATTTTATTATCTATGACAAATGATGTTCAGGAAGATTGGCCGGTACCTGCTGAGTATAAAAATATGAAAAATCCGTTAGCTGGTCAGGCTGACCCTGGAAATATTGGTAAAAACTTGTACAAAAAGCATTGTGAATCTTGTCATGGAAAAGAAGGTTATGGAGATGGCTCAAAAGCTGATGAGTTAGATACTGAAATGAGAGATCTTACATCGGATGAAGTTCAAGCTCAAACTGATGGAGAATTGTATTATAAAGGAATTATCGGTAGAGATGAAATGCCTAATTTTGAGAAGAAAATTCCTTCAAAAGATGACAGATGGAGAATTATTAACTACATAAGAACTCTTAAATAGTAGTACAATACATTAAAAAAAATGCCCTTTAAACGTTGTTTTTCAGGGCATTTTTTTATTATATTTATTGATAAATAATCTTTTTTTATCGTTTTTCGATAAATTTATTTGGCTGTTATTAGCTACTTTGTATCTTTGTCCTTGAAATACTTATTTTTTAATTAATATTTGTACAAAATGAAAAAGACATTTTTGTTCTTGCTAATAACTTTTGTTGGCTTTGCATTTTCAAGCGATAAACCGGCATATAAACTATTTAATCAAAAGGGAAAAGAAATAAAGTATGCAAAAATGCTGAAAGAAATTCAATCGGCAGATATTGTATTTTTTGGAGAAAATCATACAGACCCGATTTCGCACTGGTTGCAATATGAGCTTACTGTCGATCTGTATAATTTAAGAAAAAACGATTTAATTCTGGGAGCTGAAATGTTTGAGGCGGATAATCAATTAATTTTAGATGAATACATGGATAGTATTTATGGTGCAAAAAAATTTGAAGCTGAAATGCGCCTTTGGCCAAATTATAAAACGGATTATAAACCGGTAGTTGAGTTTGCCAGAGAAAACGGTATTCCATATATTGCTACAAATATACCGCGTAGATATGCTTCATTAGTTCATAAAAAAGGTTTTGAAGGCTTAAATGAATTAAGTGATGAAGCAAAAAAATATATTGGGCCTGATTTGGAACGTTTATACGACCCTGATGTTAAATGCTATGCCGATATGATGAATATGGAAGGAATGCCGGCTCATGTAAATGAAAACTTCCCAAAGTCGCAAGCTGCTAAGGATGCTACTATGGCATATTTTATTTTAAAAAATTGGGAAACAGGAAAATTATTTTTTCATTTTGACGGGGCTTACCATTCTGATAATTTTGAAGGCATTGTTTGGTGGATTAAACAATTAAAGCCGGGCTTAAATATTAAAACTATTAGTGTAAGCTATCAAAAAGATATTGAAAAATTAGATAATGAAAACATCGACATAGCTAATTTTATAATTGCTGTACCGGAAACAATGACACAAACAAATAGATAAAAACCTGATACTTTTACCTAATTTAAGCAGTTTTCGATCCATTACGGATTCTGAAAACTGCTTTTTATTAGTGATAATTTTCAAATATGCAACATTTTGGGGCTAATACATTGGTATAAAACTTACTTAACTTGCGAAAGTTGAGAAACTTATAAGCAAAACACTTCTTTTATCAAAGATAAAATTAGTGTGAATAATTATCCGAAAGGCGTTTATTTTCTTAATTTTATGAATGAAAACAAGACTTCGGTTCATAAGATTATGATAGAGTAGAATATGTTCTAAAATAAATCAGGAACGTATTCATAATTTAGTAATGCCCGGACAGTATCGTGTGAATATTTATCAATTATACTTGAAATACCGGCAAGTTCACTATCTTTTAATTTTACACGGGATATTACTTTTAGTGAGTTGGCTTGACTGCTACTTGGTATATCAATTGCTTTTCGGATAATATCAAAAATTAAGCTGGCAAATTCTGTATTAGGATTTAAAAGTTGATTAAAATTAATTCCGAATTTTTCTGCATTTGTAAAAAAATCATCTTTTATTAAAGGAAAATGTGTGCAGCCCAAAAAAAGAGATAGTTTATTATTGAGCAAATTTTGTTCGATTAATTTATTTTTAAGTTCAAAAAAGATTTCTTCAAGAATCTTTTTAATTAATTTTTTGTTATTACTTTCAATAGCATCGGGTAGTTCAGAATTGGCAGCAATGCTAATTACATTTTTATATTTAGTTTGATATATTTTTGAATTAACGGTTGTAGGCATAGATATTTCAATAACGGTATCATAAGCTGATTCATTAATCAATTTTTGTCCTGTGGCTACAATGTCATAAATATCTGCACTGCTCTTTTCTTTGAACTTAGAGTCTTGAAATACTACCGAAAGCGTATTGCAGGCAATTGCAATGTAATCAGCATCAAAATTTTCTTGCATGGACTTAAGTGCCCTGTCAAAAATTTTAACTTGCATATTTTTGTCCATAGTTCTATATCCTTGACCTCTTTTATATTGTGCATTAAAAAACAAAACATCTAAACCAAAATTATGACTAAGTCTGACAAAATCAGCCATAATACTTAAACCTCCTAAGCCGGAGTCGGTAAAAATTATTTTTTGTTTGTTCATATTTATTTTCGTTTTTTAATATTCAGGCACCTCCCATTTGCCGGACCTAACCGATTTAAACAAGGCAGCTATAACAGCCGTATTTTTTAAAGAATTGTCTAATGTAACAGATACTTCCGTATTATTGATAATTGCTTGTGAAAAGGCATCTGCTTGAATTGTGTATTGATTTATGCTTTCTATTTGGATTGTTTCCTTATCTTTATCAAACAAATCACCTTGTTTAATATATAAGTCGGTTGTTTTAGCCGGTGGTGCATTAAACGGTATTTGTATTTCAAGCATCTTTTCTGAGCCGAAGAATTGCATCCTTTGATAAGGAACAAGCTGTGTACCAACTGTAAAAGTAGCTTGCCCCGAAGGAAAGTCTAAAATCGCCGAATTTAAAATATCCACTCCCGATTGTTTATCATATTTCAGTAGCGCAATAACTTTTAGCGGTTCTTCATCAAAGATGAAACGTGATGCAAAAACGGGATAACAGCCTATATCCCACATTGCGCCTCCTCCTTCTTTATATTTGTAGCGAATATCGTTTCTGTCGGTATGATAATAACTGAAAAATCCGTGTATGCTTTGTAATTTACCTATTTTTCCTTCATCAATAAGTTTTTTGGTTTGTATCCATTGCGGATGGTTTTTTACCATAAAAGCTTCGGATACTTTTAATCCGGTTTCATTGGCTGTTTTGCGGATTTTTTTTAGATCATTAACCGATAAAGCTATTGGTTTTTCGCATAAAACATGCTTTCCGGCTTTTAATGCTTTAATAGTCCATTCAACATGCAGGTGATTGGGCAGCGGAATATAAACCGCTTGAATATCTTTATTTTTCAGCAAAGCTTCGTAAGAAGTGTAAGCAAAAGGTATGTTTCGTTTTTTTTGACATTGCTCTGCTTTTACTTCTGTTCTTGAAGCGATGGCATAAACTTCTGAAAATTTTGATTTTTTCATAGCCGGAATAACTTTTTCGCAAGCTATTTTTGCAGTTCCGAGTACGCCCCATTTAATTTTATCCATATTTATTTTGCACTTAGTTCAGCAATTCTTTTTATTACAAATTCATAATCGGTACTGTCAATATCATCACCGGATAAGCGTATGTATTCATTGTAATAATCCAAGGCTTTGGTGTTGTTTTTTAATTTGTCATAGCTTAATGCCATATAATAGATAATTCCCGTATTATCCGGTGAGTTAGCCAATGCATTTTTAAAATCTTTAATGGCTTTGTTGTATTTTTGAAAATCATAATACAGAATACCCCTGTTATAAAGTCCCAGATAGTAATCAGGTGTTAACTCAATACATTTGGAATAGTATTTTTCCGCATTTTTAAAATCTTTTAAGCGGTAATATTCATATCCTAAATTATTATAGGTGTAGTTATAGTCAGTTTTATAGATTAAGCTGATTTTATAATCTCGAATGGCTTCTTGAATACTATCGAAAAAATCTAAAACATAGGCTCTGTTAAAATAAAAATAATAGGATGTTGAATCTAATTGCACTAATCTATTAAAGTCATAATAAGCTGAATCATATATTTTTAAATCAATATAAAGCCAACCGCGGGCATCTATATAATCGGTATTATCCGGCTCTTCCTGTATGGCAAGCGAATAATAATTAATTGCCTCCTGTGTTTTATTTTCATCTTTTGCTTTTTGGGCAAGTTCTGCATAATCAGGATAAAAGTCAGGACTGAGCGATTTTATAGTTTGATAGTATATCGCTGCAGAATCCGGCATATCCATAGACAGAAATATTTGGCGTTTGATATCAAGTAAATTCACATCAACCGGAGAAATATTTAATGCTTTATCAATATTGTTTTTTGCTTTTTTATAATCTTTACGGTTAAGGTAAATTTTTGTTAAATCAGCTAATGCCCTGCTTGTTTCAAATATTTCATTAGATTCAATTAAATACTTTTCTGCTTTTGCAGTATCTCCTTTTTGCAAATATATTTCAGCAAGTAATATTAAATATTCATTGCCGGTTTTGTTTTCATATCTTGATTTAAGAAGTGTTTTAATCGCTTGTGTTGTATCTCCTGATTCTAAATAACACTCTGCAATTGAATAATTAAGGTAATTGTATGATGAGTCTAAAGCAATTGCTTTTTGATAATATTCGGCAGCTCGGTTATATTCATAAACACTATATCTGTATTTACCTTCTTTATACAGGGCTGAGGCACTTGTAGTGTCCACTTCGCCGGTAAAAAAACATTTTATTTTATAGAAAAAATCACCCTTTTGTTGTTTACTTGCTTGGTCAGAAGTATAATATGCTGTTATATAGGCAAGTGCTATTGTGAAAACAATGAGTAAAAATTTTTTCATAATTGTAAAATTAGGATAGCTTAAAATTACTAAAAAAACTTATAAGAAAGATATTAATGGATTAAATACTTGAAAAAAATAAAAAAAAATCGTAAATTGTAATAGCTGAAATCATAAAAAATAAATGTCATGGAAAATCGATTTGTAACTATTGCCACGCTAAAAAAAACGGATGCAGACCTTTTAAAAAAGCAATTTGAAGAAGAACAAATTGATTGTGAATTATCGCTTGCAAAAGCTGTAAAAGCTAATGAG
>JALSLF010000310.1 GCA_026988445.1 Bacteroidales bacterium | reverse complement strand
AATCAAAATAAAATAGCTATTATTTTAATGGATATTTTAATGCCGGAAATGAATGGTGTGGAAGCTGCTAAAAGAATAAAAAAAATAAATCACTCTATCCCTATTATTGCACAAACATCACAGGCATATAATCTTAAAAATTATGATTTATCTTTTTTTGACTCTATAATAACCAAACCCATAGAATTTAAAAAACTAAAACAAATAGTTAATAAATACGCTTCGGGAAAAAGAAATTATCGACTGGAAATGGAAAATTACTAAATTTTTCATTTATAACTTAATTAAGCGAGCAGCAAATAAATGATTAGTAAAGAAAATTTACATAAAAAAACTAAACAATTTGTTTATCAAATAATTATGACCTTTAAAGAGTTTGATGAAGATAAAAATACATCCTTAATTGATCAAATTAAACAATCAGCTACACGTTTAAGTGCTCATTGCCGAAAAATTTGTGAAGATAGTGCAACAAAACAAGAATTTGATGATTTATCAGAATGCCGTAACTTTTTAAATGAAATTATCTATTTACTCAATTTATTAGATAATACCGAAACTTTTGAACGAATAAGTATTGAGGAAATAGCACTACAAGCTTTTGAATTAAAACAAGAGCTAAAAATAATGTGTACTAATTCTTGAAAAACATTTTCCAAGCTCGCCCGGGAACTTCAACCCGAAAAGTTTCGATATTCCCTCTGTCGGCAAGGGTAACATAGCAGGTTTTTCCGTCTTTCCCGCCAAAAGCAATATTACTGACATTCTTACCCTTCAGGGTAATTTCTCGTAATTGTTTGCCTTGAGGCGATAGTATCACCACAGTACCTTTTCCGTATCGAGTAACATATAAATTTCCAAGCGTATCACAACGCATACCATCCAAACCAAAATCATGAAATTGAAAAAATAAACGTTTATTTGAAATATTCAAATCTTTATCCAAATCATATACCCAAATTTTTCTTTGAATCGATTCATTTACATACAATCTCCGGTTATCCGGAGCGACCTCAATACCATTAGTAGTACCCATATCATCTTCTAAAAGTATCGTTTCGCCGGAAGTTGTAATTTTCCATAATTTACCGGTACTGTCTGCCCAATTTGGGTCACTTGCAAAAAGAGTTCCGTCATCAGTAATAGCAATATCATTGGGCTGATTCATACTACTATCATGTGCAAAAACAGATAGTTTATTATCAGATAAATCAATCCGCAATATATTGTGTTTTGTATAATCGGCAATAAACATATTTCTACAGGCTTTATCAAAGCGAATTCCATTACCTATACTGCCTTTGGGTAAATCAATTGTTTTCAAAATATTTCCGCAAGGTAAAATAAGCCCTATGGTACCTTGTTTAGATATATTAACGGCATAAACAATTCCTTCTTTATCCGCAGCCGGACCCTCAACACCTGATGTAAAAGTACTATCGGGAACAAAATCCCTGCTAATATACAGCTTTTCTTTATGTTCAGATTGACAAGCAAATAATAAAATGATTGAGAGTAAAACAAACAGGAGATATTTCATAAACTTATATTTTTTTTATTTTTGAAATTAATAAACTATAAAACGCTTTGGGTAAACCGGCTTCCAAAATAAATTTATCTAATAATTTTAATTCATCTTTTTCAACTTTACCATCAGCCATAAGCATTTTTACAGCATCACTAAGCAGTGCCAATACACTATCAATAGAAAGTTCTTCATGTACTTTTTTAATAAGTTTGTACACAAAATCATCTCGGTTTCCTTGACTTTTAACCCTATCCATTATTTCAATGAGTTCGTCGGCAATATTTGAATATTTGCCAATTATAGCATGAAGGCTTTGTTGCTCTTTTTCATCCAGATTTCCATCGATAACCGCCATATAGGTCATGGCTGCAATTAGTGCTTTTGCATAAAGTTTACCCGCCTCTTCAAAACGCAATTGCTTTTTGTCATCATCCAATTTAATTAAATCTTTAAGATTTAAATTGTAAGATGATTTGCAAACTTCACATTTATAAAATTCTTCAATAACTTTTACCGGAAATAAGGGTTTCCCAAGAAGGCTAAAATAGAGTACGTACTTATTCAGTACCATATCATCACTACAAACAGGGCAAGCATGTTCTAAAACTTCGTTTTGAAAGCTGATTTTTTTTATCATG
>JALSLF010000309.1 GCA_026988445.1 Bacteroidales bacterium | reverse complement strand
GACAAAATTTCGGGATAAAACGTGAGTGCATGACGGCAGATTTAAGGAATAAAAATCCGTATAAGTCGTTTATGAGCAATAATTTTTTAATTCGTAAAGATGTTTTACAAAAAATACTTTTTGATGATAATATTACAGCTTACGGACATGAAGATACTTTATTTGGCTATCGTTTAAAACAAAATAAGATAAAGCTTCAACATATTGACAACCCGGTAGAGCATAATTTTGATGAAGATAACCGGGACTTTGTTCGTAAAACCGAGCAAGCAATTGAAAACTTGCTTTATATAAACAATAATTTGGCAGGCGGTGATTTTTATAAAGAAGTTAAATTATTAGCTACTTATACAAAACTGAAAAAATACGGTTTAGATACAGTTTTGTTGTTTTCACTGGTTAATCTCTTGCCTTTAATCCGTAAAATATTGATAAATTTTGGTGGAGGATTATTTTTGTTTGATATTTATAAACTGCTGTATATTATAAAGTTATCCGGCAAATAAAACTTGCCGGACAACTATATTTTTATAAAGGGCATATTAATCCAATGAACCAATCATTTTTGAAGGATCTACCCATTTAGTAAATTCTTCATCTGTTAAATAGCCTAATTCAATAGCCGCTTTTCGCAGGCTGGTATTTTCTTTATATGCTTTTTTAGCAATTTCGGCTGCTTTTTCGTATCCGATATGTGTATTTAAAGCGGTTACCAACATTAATGAATTTTCAAGATAATGCTCAATAACTTCACGGTTAGGCTCAATGCCTACTGCCATATTATTGGTAAACGACACACATGCATCACCCAATAAGCGTGCAGCTTGTAAAAAGTTATAAATCATAACCGGTTTAAACACATTCAATTCAAAATGACCGTTCATTCCGCCCACATTAATAGCTGCATCGTTACCGATAACTTGAGCGCAAACCATAGTCATGGCTTCAATTTGTGTAGGATTAACTTTTCCGGGCATGATTGATGAACCGGGTTCATTGGCAGGAATTGTAATTTCACCAATTCCGCAACGCGGACCGGAAGCCATTAAACGAATATCGTTTGCAATTTTCATTAAGCTAACGGCTAATGTTTTTAATGCACCCGATGATTCTACAATAGCATCATGGGCTGCTAAGCCTTCAAATTTATTTTCGCCGGTAACAAAAGGTAAACCGGTAAATTCGGCTATTTTTTCAGCAACTAATTCGGCATAACCTTTAGGTGTATTTATTCCGGTGCCTACGGCAGTTCCACCCAAAGCCAATTCCGATAAATGAGGCAATGTATTTTTAAGCGCACGCAAAGCATGGTCTAATTGCGATACATAACCTGAAAACTCTTGTCCTAAAGTTAAAGGTGTAGCATCCATCCAGTGTGTACGACCAATTTTTACAATCTTCATAAAGTCTTTAGACTTTTTATCTAATGTTTCTTTTAAAAGCTCCACTCCGGGAAAAGTAGTTTCTTTTAGCATTCGATAAGCGGCAATATGCATTGCTGTCGGGAAAGTGTCGTTTGATGATTGTGATTTATTAACATCATCATTCGGGTGGATTAATTTTTTACCTTCACCGAGTTTTCCACCGCTTAAAACATGAGCACGGTTAGATACTACTTCGTTTACATTCATATTGGATTGAGTACCGGAACCCGTTTGCCAAATTACCAAAGGAAATTGGTCGTCAAGTTTACCTTCAATAATTTCATCACAAACCTTTGATATAAGGTCTTTTTTCTCTTCTGAAAGCACGCCCAGTTCATAATTTGCATGAGCAGCAGCTTTTTTTAAATAACCAAATGCGTGGATAATTTCTTTAGGCATTGAAGCCGGTTCACCAATTTTAAAATTTTGAAGCGAACGTTGTGTTTGCGCACCCCAGTATTTATCAGCAGGTACTTTTACTTCACCCATGGTGTCTTTTTCAATTCTGTATTCCATAATCTTTTTATTTTAAGATGTTTGTTGATATTTTAGAAATTAATAAACCAATTAATATCTTTTTGGAAACTTTACAAAATCTAAAAAGTTTATTTTAAATTTTGACCGTTTTCAAACAGCTACTTAATAAAGTTATACGAAATTACACATAAAAATTCAGATGTAATAAATTGACCAAATGTTTATGAGCAGGTGAAATTCAAATATCCACATATCTATAAATTTTACAGGA
>JALSLF010000308.1 GCA_026988445.1 Bacteroidales bacterium | reverse complement strand
ATTTTTTGATTTAACAAGGAAGACAAATTGTAGCGATATTGTTGTTTAAATCGTAATTCAATGGGGTAATCATCTTCTCTGCCTTTATAATCGGAAAGTTCTTTCCCGAAAAGAGCGGTGCGAATAGCCATCGCAATTGAAAAAGTGGAAAGTCCAAAACGGCGGGCTTTATCGCGGTCGATGTTTACCAAGAGTTCTGGATTCCCTGTTTCAATATCAATTTTAAAACCTTCGATGCCTTCAATGCCAGCTTTGTTTATCATCATTTCCATACTGTCGGTAATGGCAACCAATTGAAATATATCATTGCCTTTTACTTCAATATTTATAGGATATCCTGCAGGTGGTCCCATCCTATTTTGTTCAATAAATATTTCAACACCGGTGTATTTATTAGATAAGGAATCGGTTAATGCCTTTAAAATATCGGTTGTTGAAACGCCTTGTCGAAACTCGTAATCGATAAAATTAATGGTTGTTATTGATTTGTTGGGTGTATTTCCCATTTCAATATCCTGAGTGCGCTTGGCTCCTTTACCAACAGTTGTGAGCATTGATTCAACCAGTCGCCGGTAAGGTTTTAATATACGTATTATATCATCTTCAATATGATTTACTACAGAATCGGTGTAAGTAACATCTGTTCCAATTGGGAATTCTGTAATTACGTTTACATATTGCGGGTCGGTTTTCGGGAAAAAATCAACATCTAAATCACGCATTTGCAAAAATATCATGGTAGCAAATAATAAAAAAACCGTAAAAGCCAAAAATATTTTCGGATTGTTGCCTTTCAATGAAAATTGAATGAGTTTTAAATACCAATTTTCCATTTTTGTAAGTGCCACATTCTGAAACCAAACAGATAAATCGAAAAGCACAAATAAGTTCAATAAAATTAATACCGCGAGAAGCATCATTATATTAGCAATACCAAAAGATTTTGAAAAATAAAATATTGTAGCAAAAGCAATAAGTGAAAATACAATAATTAAGTTTTTCTTCTTATTTGGTCGCCTTTCTTTGCCTTCTTTTATAAAAGTTATGGTAAATACAGGAACAATTACTAAGGCTACAAACAGTGAGGATGAAAGAACTACGATAAGTGTAATGGGCATGTATTTCATAAATTCGCCCATAATGTCGTTCCAGAACAAAAGCGGGAAAAAGGCTGCAAGAGTAGTAGCTGTAGATGATATAATTGCCAGCGCAATTTCACCTACGGCAAGTTTTGCAGCTTCAAAAACCGAATATCCCCTATCCAAAAACCGGTAAATATTTTCAATAACCACAATGGCATTATCTACCAGCATGCCGAGTGCTAAGATTAAAGAAAAAAGTACCATCATATTTATGGTGGCTCCAAGAACTGATAAAATTGCAAATGAAAGTAACATTGACATAGGAATAGCAATTCCTACAAAAAGCGCATTTCGTAAGCCCAAGAAAAAGAACAATACTAGTACTACAAATATAACACCCATAATCATACTGTTCCAGAGGTTGGTAAGCTGGTCGCGTACGCGCTTGGATTGGTCGTTGGTAATAGTAATTTTTAATGCGGGACTTAAATCTCCGGTTTTATATCCTTCTTTTAAGATGTGGTTGATTTGGTCAACGGCACTTAAAAGGTTTTCGCCACTTTTTTTAATTACTTGTAATGATACAACGGGTTGTTTATCCAACCGTGCAAAGCTTTTGGGTTCTGCATAAGTATCTACCACTTCGGCAACATCGCGCAGATAAACAATATTTCCTTTATTTGATTTTACTATGGTGTTTTCAATTTCTTTAATGTTTTTATACTCGCCTACCACCCGAATGGAACGACGAATATTGCCCATTTTAATTTCACCGCCCGAAATTGATACATTTTCTGAATTAATTGCATTTTCAATATCGGTAAAACTTAGTTGAAAAGCATCTAATTTAAGCGGGTCAACATTAATTTGCAGCTCACGGTCTTCAATACCTTTAATGTTTACTTTTGATATTTCGTAAACGGTTTCAATTTCATCCTGCAAAAACTCGGCATAATCTTTTAGTTCTTCTAAACTAAAATCGCCCGAAAGGTTTATGTTAATAACGGGCATTTCTGATAAATCAATATCTTTTACTACGGGGTCTTGAGGTAAATCATCGGGTAAATCGCTTCTTGCTTTATCAACAGCATCT
>JALSLF010000307.1 GCA_026988445.1 Bacteroidales bacterium | reverse complement strand
GATTGAATTGGGAATTAAAAATATGAATGATTTTCCCTTGCTTATCTATAATGTATGTTACTCGTCCGGGAATTAAGCCCAAAGTTTTAGGAACATTATATTTTTTACGTACTTTACCATCCAAATCTGCCAAAAGCATAAAAGGTAAATTATGGTTTTTAATAAACTTTTGATGTGCTTCAACAGAATCAGAACTAATACCAACCACGCTTGCGCCATTTTCTCTAAAGATTTCATAATCATCTCTAAATTTACATGCCTGTGCAATACATCCTTTTGTTTCATCCTTTGGATAAAAATAAAGTACTAAAATGCTGTCTTTAATCAGCTGCTCTAGTGTGATTTTTTCTCCGTTCTGATTCAATAATGAAAAAGAAGGGGCTGTATCTCCAACTTTTAAATTCATGGTACTGCAAGATATTAATAGAATAAAAATTACGACTGATATTTTATTTAATTTCAACATATTAATCAGTGTATAGCACCTATAAACAAAAACCGAAAATAATTGAGAAATTTTTAAAAAAGTGCCAACTATTTAACATTAATTTAGATTGACCAATTTTTCAATGTGCCGATAATATTCCGATAGTTTTCTAATATACGCATCCTTATATCCTAATGAACGGATTTTTTCAAGTTCTTTTTGAGCCTCGGAAAGATTTTTAAATTTACCGGTAGTATATTTATAGAGTTTTCCCGTATAATACATCTGAACATCTTGAATATCAGAAAACACTCCACGTGGCACAGGCTTACTGAAAGCACCTAATTGAATTATAAATATAGAATCCAAATGTGCTAATTCACTTTTTATGTCTTGAAGTGAAGCATCCTTACGATAAAGTATGGGAATGCGAACAGGAACAATCTTTAATTTATTTTCGGGATCGGATTGTATTTCAAATTCTACACGCCTGTTATAAGGTAAAGACTCCCAAACATATGAGCCATCTTTATACTGATTAATTGAAAGCTGACTTTTTATACCTGCACCTCTATAACTTATCCTGCTTTTATCAACTCCAAGTTTAAATAAATAATCAGCTACAACTCTTGCTCTACGTTCTGATAATTTTAAATTAAAAGTTTCAGGTCCTTGTGTATCAGAATATCCGACAATTTCTATTTTTGTTCCCGGATGTTCAATTAGATAACCGGCTAATTTTTTTAAATTAGATTTAAAGCCATCATATTGGGCACTGTTTATTTTAAAAATAATATTTTCTACCACAGTAAATCCTTTTTCCTGTTCCCATTTTGAATACAGGTCAATATCTTTAGGTATTTCAATATTAGTCGTATTTTCTGCAACAATTTCTTCGCAGGGGCTTCCTTTAATTAAAGAGATTGTTTTGTAGATTACCTGAAAATCAGCATTTTCGCTAATAAAAAACTGTTCTTCATGTTTTTCTTCTCCGTTTACTTCGTAAATGGCATAATAATTTCTTCCGCGCGGTAAAATAAAAAGATACTTCCCTGTTTTTGAATTAGGTTTATAAAGCCCTAACAAGTCATCATTTTCACTATCATATACTGTTATTACTACATCATCCATTTGATTGTTGCAAGTAATCACTTTTCCTTTTACAACAGTAACCGGTTTTTCTTCGGCTTCGGGCATTGCCATCATATATATATCGGTGCTGCCAAAACCATCTTCACGATAGGAAGAAAAATAAGCACGCTTGCCATCGGGTGTTAAAGTAATAAAAACATCATCATCAACAGTATTAATCGGATAGCCTAAATTTTTTGGCATGATCCAAGTTCCAAATTCATTTTTTTTACTTATAAATATGTCAAAACCACCCATGGTTTTGTGCCCTTTGGAACTGAAATACAAAGAAATACCATCCGGATGAATAAATGGACCTTCCTCATCAAACTCTGTATTAATTGCAGGTCCTAAATTTTTAGCCTTACCCCACGTATTGTCTTTTTGCTTTTCGGAAACGTAAATGTCCAAACCTCCGTAACCACCCGGTCTGTCGCTGGTAAAAAATAAATATTTTCCGTCTGCGGACATAGCCGCATGCGTTTCTCTGTATTTTGTATTGATGTTATCACCCAAACGCTCAGGCACAGACCATTCATCTCCGGTTAAATAACTTACCAGAATAGTTCCTGCATCCTCGCTGTTATAAATAAAAAGTTGATTTCCATCAGGCGATATACTAATTGTA
>JALSLF010000306.1 GCA_026988445.1 Bacteroidales bacterium | reverse complement strand
TTTTTTAAAGATTTTCAATATATGGATATTCCAAACCGTACAGTTTCACTGATTTCTATGGGTGGGATTTTACTGTTTATAGCTTTTGTATATCAATTTAACAGGAAAAAAATTGAGACCGATGAATAGAATTTTATTTTTTACTATTGCCGTTTTGATGTTTAGTGCCCTTAAGGCACAGAAATATTCATACAGAGCCGATATAGACAGTGTAAAAACAAGTGGTTTTTATAAAATATTTCTTTCTCCCGAAATAAGCGCTAAATTGCAACAAAACTTTCCTGATATTCGAATTATTGATAAAAACAATATCGAAATACCCTTTTTATACGGTTCGGATTATATGCAAATTGCCAATATTCAAAGAAAAGAACTGAAAATTGTAAAAAATAAACATAAACTATTTAAACGAATTACCGATTTAGTTGTTGAATTAGACACTGTAATAAACATCGACGGATTTATTTTGGAAATTTCTAATAAAAACATAAAAAACAAACTGAAAATTGCCGGTTCGTTTGATAAAAAAACTTGGTACGAAATAAAAAAACGTTTTTCACTACAATTAATATATACCGATTCGGCTACCACCGAACTGCATATTACCAATATACCTACTACTTCATTCAAATATTATCGTTTTATTTTTAGCGATTATAAAAATGAGTCGGTTGAAATTTTAAAGGCTTTTTCAATAATAAATAACGAATTGGATAAAAAATACTTTGAATTGCCCAAACCGGTAATTTCTCATAAGGATACTTTGGATAAAACACTTATTGACTTGATTTTTAATGATACCTATTTTATTGATAAAATAAGTTTTACTATTGATGGTTCAGAGTATTATTTTAGAAGTGCAAAAATCTATAAAGCCAAAGACAAAACACGCCATAATGGCGGTGTATTATATTTTGATGATATTGAAAAAGAATTTTTTCTTGGCTCAAACCGTACGAATACAATTATTTTACCACGCTTTAAATCATCGCATCTAAAAATGCAAATTAGTAATAAAGATAATCAACCGATACGTATTGTAGATGTAAAAGCCTATCAACAAAAAAATTATATTATTACCTATTTAAGACCGGATATGGAATACAAACTTAAGTTTGGTAGTACTACTGCTGATTTTCCGGTTTATGACTTAACCTATTTTAAAGAAAATATTCCATACAATATTCCGGAGTTAAAAATATCAAATATTAAACAAGTGTATCAGCAGGATAATTTAATTATCAAGAAAAAAATTTGGAGCATCCCCCCTGTTTATTTATGGATTGCTATAATTGTAATTGGGGGCGTTCTGATATTCTTAACAACACGTTTATTTATAGAAAAATACAAAAATGGAGATTTTGACGAATAGTATTAGCGGTAATAAAAAACAGTTTAGCCGGAAAATATATACTTTTAAAACTTTAATAAGCGATGTAAAAGACTTGTTAAGCAATGCTAAAAATTTTGCTACGGCAAAAAAGAAAAAGCTCATCAGCAAATCTTTTCGCGAAAAAATAATGCTGGTTACCACCGCTGTAAATGGTTGTGTTTATTGTGCATGGTATCATGCCATTCTTTCGGTAAATGCAGGAATTAATAGTGATGAAATTAATAAACTACTCAAACTACAGTTTAATACCGATGCTAATAATTATGAAACATTAGCACTACTGTATGCACAGCATTATGCCGAAACAAACAGAAAGCCCGAAAAGGAGATGACTCAAAAGCTGTTTTCTTTTTACGGAAATGAAGTTGCCGAAGCAATAATTTTATACATCAAAGCCATATATTTCGGTAACCTTTCAGGCAATACTTTTGATGCATTTTTATATCGTTTAAAAGGCATAAAAGCACCCGGCAGCAATGTTTTATTTGAATTTGTGTTTTTTATTTTAAGTGCACCTATTTTATTACCCACTTTGCCTAAGGTGAAAAAATACAGGAAATAATTGAATGGTTAAATGGTTGAATGGCTAAATGGTTGAATGGTTATATGGCTAAATTGTTGAAACTTGTCTGACAACTAGTTACCAGTTACCAGCAACCAGTTACCCGCCATCAGCAACAATTTAACAATCTAACAATATAACAATGTAACAATGTAACAATTCACTAAAAAGTATTGGTGAAAATCTTTCTATTTATTATCTTGGTCTCGCAATTTATTTACAATCTAAAATTATGG
>JALSLF010000305.1 GCA_026988445.1 Bacteroidales bacterium | reverse complement strand
TACCGGAAATAAGGGTTTCCCAAGAAGGCTAAAATAGAGTACGTACTTATTCAGTACCATATCATCACTACAAACAGGGCAAGCATGTTCTAAAACTTCGTTTTGAAAGCTGATTTTTTTTATCATGGTTAGAATATAACTTTAGGTATTAAATTTTAACAAATTGTTGGTTTGATTTATCAATTTTAAAAACGGCAATCAAATTTTTTAACAATTTTGCTTGCTTTTCCAATTCATCAGCCGAAGCAGACATTTCTTCCGAAGTGGCAGAGTTTGCATTGGTAATTTCGGTAAGCTGCTGCACTGCTGCATTAATAGCCTCTACCCCATTTTGTTGTTCGCGACTGGCAATAACAATACTTTTAACCAGTTCGGCACTTTCAAGAATTTCAGGAACCAAATTTTCTAATTTTTCTTTGGCAATTCGTGAAATATCTTGCCCTTTTGCAGATAATTCATTAATCGTATCCGAAGCATTTTTAGTATTATCGGCTAATTTTCTGATTTCTTCGGCAACTACACCAAAGCCTTTACCCACTTCACCGGCTCGTGCAGCTTCAATAGCAGCATTTATAGAAAGTATATTTGTTTTACCGGCAATTTGTGTAATAATCTTAATTTTTTCACTAATCTCGCTAACTGATTTTATGGTCTCCATAAAAGCCGAATTACTTTCCTGAATTTCATGAGCTGACTTTTCGGAGGTTTTACCGGTCATTTCAGCTCTTTGCGTATTTTCATTGATGGTAGCCAACATTTCCTCCATCGAACCGGCAATTTCCTCAGTTGTAGAGGCTTGTTTTCCCGAGCGTTCGGATAATAATTCAGAAACTACATTTAACTGACGACTTGCTTCATTTACTTTTTCGGTAGTTTCAATTAAGTTTGCAATTAATTGATTTATATTAAAGCGTAATTTGTTATAATCCTCAATGGCATCACCAATTTCATCTGTAGTACTTTTACCTCCCAAAGCAGTAAAATCACCTCTAGCCGTAATTTTAAGTAAAGTACTGAGGTGCTGAATAGAAAATTTAAAATTTCGTTCAAAAAAGAAAAGCATTTGTAAGGTTACACCCCCCCCGAGCAGGATTAAAAACAATGCCCATAATTTATAGGTTTTAAAATTCTTGGCAATATCTTCTATATTAAAAACAAAAAATAAGGTATATTTATCGTTAATCGGATGATAAATATAGGTATTATTCATATTGTTTTCGTAAAAATTTCCAACACTACCCGTTTGAACAGCCTTTTGTATAAGTGCTTTACTTACCGGATTTAATAGTTCAATTTTTTGAGGATTATATACAATATTTCCGGAATTATCAACAATTAATTTTGAAACATCATCAACAAAATTATAATCATCCAATAGCAGAACTATTTTATCAAAAGCTGCATCCTTAATATCGGGATGCATTTCGATAAAATGAGCTTGAATTTTTTGAAGTTCTGAGCTTTTAATATCATTAGCCGAATAAACCGAATAATAATACATGGCACTAAGCGAAAAAAGGGTCATCCCTACTACAGCACCCAAAAAACCCATATAAATTTTAAGACTTGCAGAAATTTTCACCGGTTTAGTAACAAGATTCCGTTCAGTAATATATTTTGAAACTTCAAAATTTATTTTTCGAAGCATATAAATAGTCATCATATAAGCGATAATCGGTAATCCGATAAAACCTGCGAGCGCAATTAATAAAGCTGCTATAATGGTAAAAGAACTATTACCAACATAAATCCCAATAATAACGATAGGAATAAAACTAACAAGATAAATTACCGTATAAAGCTTAAAAATAAAGAGCGGTAAATCCAATAATTCTTCGGAAAGCTCTTGTAGCGATTTATTATTCAAAGATCGGATTTTGGAATATAAATTATCCAATTTATTGGATTTTTGATGAATAAAAACCGATGCAATAAGCGCTAATACAATCCAGCTTATTACTTGCCAAAGAATAAGTTGAAAATTTTGCTCAGTTGTATTCCGAGCCAAAAGTGTTGATTGTAAAATCCAGCCAATATGCCAACTAATAAAACTGGCAAAAAAACTGATGTATAATTTATTTCTTATGCTGCTCATTTTTAATTTAGATTTAGTCTATATAAAACATTAAACGGTGTTTTTTAACACGAATTAAGGCATAAAGTTACGGAAAAGCGTTCATTTAGCAAAAGT
>JALSLF010000304.1 GCA_026988445.1 Bacteroidales bacterium | reverse complement strand
TGCACAAATAGATATTGCAAATGCACAGGCAGATCCCACAAACACCAGCCCGGTAAATTTCACCATTACATTTTCCGAAGGTGTTAAAAATTTCACTAGTTCAGATATTCAATTAAGCGGTACTGCAGGTGCACAAACAGTTAATTTAACGGGTGGACCTCAAATATTTAATGCAGAAATAAGCGGTATGACCGGAGATGGAACCATAATTATTAATGTTCCCGAAAATTCATGTACTGATTCTGTCGGTAACTTGAATATAACAAGCACAATTATTAAAAATCAAGTGAATTATGATATTAGCAGACCGGGAATTGAAATTGTTAGAGAAACCGGTCAAACAAATCCAAGTAATAGCTCGATAATCTATTTTAAGGCATTATTTTCCGAACAAATAAACAATTTTGTTCCTGCAAATGTAAAACTAAGTGGTACTGCCGGCGCAACAAATCTTAACTTGAGAGGTGGTCCTGATGTTTATACTATTGAAGTTTCCGGAATGACTTCTGACGGTTCGGTAAATGTAACTATTCCTGAAAATGAACTTTCAGATGCAGCAGGAAATATGAATACCGCATCTGTAAATACGGATAATCAAGTTATTTTTGACACAACACCACCAACTGTAACAATTTCATCAACTGAAAGCGGACAAACAGGTTTAAGCAATATTCCTTTTACCGTTGAATTTTCGGAACCTGTTGCCGGTTTTTCTTTAAACAATATAAATATAAATAACGGTAAAATTAATTCTTTAAACGAAGAGATAAGCGAAATAAAATGGTCAGGTATAATAAATCCCAATTCACTTGGCATTATATCAGTATCCATACCTGAAAATATTATAACAGATAAAGCAAATAATTCAAATGCAGCATCCAATGTTTTTACCATCGAATATGTTTATATTAATCATAGTCCTTTAGTAGAAAATCAAAATTTCAGCATTCCTGAAAACAGCCCTGAGGGCGCATTAGTGGGTACAGTGCAAGCAAGCGATCCCGATGGAGATAATTTAAGTTTCGCTATTGTTTCAGGAAACACAGATGATGCTTTTGTTATCGATGAAAATTCAGGCGAAATTTCTTTAACATCAGGAAACATATTAAATTATGAAATAACTCCTGAATATAATCTGATTATAAATGTTACCGATGATGCCATTGAGCCAAAATCAGTGAATAGTAAAGTAATTATTTCAGTAGTAGATGTTGCCGAAAAGTTTGAAGCAAACAATATTATAACACCGGATGACGCAAGAAACAAATATTGGATTATCAAAAATATCGAAAATTATAAAGATTACGAGTTAATCATTAGAACTGCAAGCGGACAAACCGTTTATCAAACAAAAAATTACAATAACGACTGGGATGGAAGATACAATAATGGTATTTTACCTACCGGTACCTATTATTATATATTGAGAAACCCGTTTACAAATCAAAAATATACAGGGTTTATTAATCTGATAAGAAAATAAACCCGTTTTTTAGGGATAATATATTACCTTATTAATATGATATACAGATTTTATCTGAAATATATATACGTTTTTTTAGTATTTTTTTTGTTTACTGCGAATAATGCACAAGCACAGAAATTTTATGAAGGAGTATTATATCCATATAATTATTACAACTTAAATCCGGCTTATACCGGTTATGAAAATAATACATCTTTGCTTTTAAACTACCGAAGCGCAGGCTCTTCCATTGAAGGAATGCCAAAACAAATGATGTTTGGTATTCATTCACCAATTTATAAAAACATGGGATTGGGTTTAAGAATTGAAAATTATTCCGAAGGTTTATTTAATTTCTTTTCAGGACTAATTGACTATTCATATCATGTACATATTGATAAAGAACAATCTTTACGTTTTGGTGTTTCAATCGGTTATTCGGCTAGTTCAATTGATAATTCAAAGATAGTAGCCAGCGACCCCATGGCAATAATTGAAATTGCATCAGAAAACTTTACGGGTATCCGGTTTATTACTGCAACAGGAATTGTTTATCGCTATCACAATTTTGAATTATCAATGGCTTCTCCACGGCTTTTTATTTCAGAAAATAATTTTAAACCTGTTTTTTCAACTGCAATTAATTACCGGTTTGAATTATTAAAAAATCAAATAAGATTAACTCCTTTTGTTTATGCTTTATATGGTAAAGACTTATCCTTAACTTATGACATAATGCTTATTGCCGATTACAAAAATAAATTTCAGCTTGGTTTAGGATATAGAAACAGGAAAGCGCTGATTTTATCAACCGGAATAAATTTTTCAGATTTTAGAATAAATTATGCTGCTGATTTAAGCATCAGTAAAATAGCAAGTATTTATAATGCACTACAAGAAATATCAATAACTTATGGAATAAATAATAAAGAAAAGACTAAAAAAACAATTCAGGATAGTTTATTCAATCCTGCGCTAATTGTTTCAAAAGATACACTAATAAATAAGCCTTTAACAAAAGATAGTTTACTTGCTGTAAACAACACCATTACCGTTGATACATCAAGATTATATATATCTGATACACAACACATTAACAAAGACAGTTTATCGGCTCAGCAAGTAATAATATCAGATAAAAATGAAAAAGAAGAGCAAATAATAGTTGAATTAAGCACCGGTATTTATTCCTTTAACAAAGACTCGTCAGGTGTAGATGAAAACGAACTGGACAGTCTTATAAAAAATATTCAAATAAAAAGCAATGAACAAAATACTAAAACAGAAGAAGTTAGCATAGGCATATATGATATTGAAAATATTGAAAAAAACACAGAAGCAGATGAAATTGATTCAATAATAGCCATAATGAATATTGCACAAAATAATGAATCAGAAAAGGAAGAGCAAGATGAAGCTTATATGAATCAATATTATACAGTTCTTGTGGACATAGAAAACAGCACAGATGCCGTAAATAAAAATATTGAATTATTAGAAGATTTTAATGTTAGAAAAAATACTTATGGTGCATTATTATATACTTATGGTAAATTTTTAACAAAAGATGAGGCAGAAGAATCTGCGTTTAATCTAAAAAATAAAGGATTTAAGATACTTAAAATAACACAAATAGGAAAACTCTGATTTTTTAAGCCTTCATATTTAAAAATAATTTGTTTTATGCTGATAATTTGATAGTAAAGCGGGAAATTATTATATTTGGCATTATTTTTTCCCTGAAATTTTTTAACTATTAACTTATCTGAATGCAGATTTTTATAAAAAAGATATTCATCCTTTTACTTATCCTGAGTGTTTCCTTAGGAATAAAATCGCAAACCGGAAAATTTACTTTAACAGGTAAAGTTATTAATACCAAAAAAGAAAAACTGCATGATGTATTGTATAAACTATACAAAAACAATACACCTGTTGATAGTGCACTAACATCAGTACAAGGCTCATTCAATATAAAATTTGATTTGAATAGTATCTATCTACTTGAATTTTCTAAAAAAGGTTTTGTATCAAAAAAGATTATTATTGATACGCAAATTCCCAAAGGATACACCGGAAAATTTTATAAAAAAATAAATATTGTGATACTGGATTCAGTAGGTAAGGGAGATTTACGTTCAGAAGCAGGTTTACCCGTTCTAAAATATTACTTTAATTTAAAAGAAGATGATTTTGTTTCTGAAAACATCAGTGGAAACAAAAATAATGAAAAGCTTTTATTTAAGCATATAGAAAAGCTAAAGAAAGAAATTAACCATTATAAAAATGAACTTGAAAAGCAAAAGGAACTACTTTCAGGAAACCCCAATCAGAACCAACAAGACTCGTTATTGATTAGAGAAGCCCAAATTAAAGCAGATAAGATTATTGCCAATGCCCGGCATAAAGCATCTTTAATACTTGAAGCATCAAAAAAAGATTCTGCCGACAGAGCGTCATCTTTAGAAAAAGCTACAAAAAATATTACAGACGAAGACTTTGAAACTTTAAATGTTGATGAAAAGGAATTTAAAGAAAAACAAGCCGTTATTACTTATCAAAAGCAAATTCAAGAACTAACCCAAAGGCAAAATAAAACGGCTGAAGACAGTCTGGATATTCAGGAACATAAACTCAGTTTGCGTAAAGAATTCATTGAACTTGCACGTGCAAAATTAGAGAATGACCGTCTGATGGCAAAAACACATGAAGATAGTTTAAAAATTCAGCAAAGAGAAGCAGAACTGTTTTTAATTGAACAAAATATGCAAATGGCAGCTAAAGAAATTGATGCAGCACGTAAAGAACTTGCTTTAAAAGACCTTCAATTAAGGCAGAAAAACATTATTATTTATGGAACACTTATAGGGCTACTGCTATTATTTATCCTTTTAATAGTTATTTACCGGCATTACCGGGAAAAGAAAAAGATGAACCAAATATTAGAAGCTCAAAATAAGAAACTTGAAGAACAGAATAATAAAATTTCGGCGCAAAATCACCAGATAATGGAAAGTATCAAGTCGGGTGAGCGGATTCAGTCGGCAATTTTACCATCAAATCAATTATTAACCCACTTTTTTCCTGATTCTTTTGTTTTTTTCTTACCCAGAGATGTTGTTAGTGGTGATTTTTATTGGTTTTCTGTTCAAGATAATAAATTATTTGTTGCCGCTGTTGATTGTACGGGACATGGTGTTCCGGGTGCATTTATGTCATTAATCGGAAATACACTTTTAAACCACATTGTAAACGAAAAAGGCATTTATACGCCTTCCGAAATATTAAAAGAATTACACTTGGGTGTTCGTCAGGCATTGAGTCAAAGTCGTTCGGAAGAAAGTGAAGATCATGCCGATGGTATGGATATTTCATTGTGTCGCTTTGATAAAAAAAATAAAGAAATAAAGCTTGCACTGGCTAATCATACAGCTTTTATTCTAAACAAAGGAGAAATTACCGAAATAGAAGGCGATGAATTTGGTATAGCCGATGAATTAATTGGCGACGATAAACCTGAATTTACAGACCATACTTTTCCAATGAATAAAGATGCTACTTTATATATGTTTTCAGATGGTTTTCCCGATCAATTCGGCGGGCCAAAAAATAAAAAGTTCTATATCTCAAATTTAAAAAAATTGTTTATCAAAAACGAATCTCTTTCCATGCAGGAACAATATAAAGAGTTGTCTGATAAATTTAAAGAATGGAAAGGCAACAATCGCCAGTTTGATGATGTTCTGGTAATGGGTTTTAAACTCGATTTATAGCCTCTAAAAGTTTAGGAAGTATATTACCTGCTTTCCCTTGCAAAAATACATCGGTTATATGATTTGTATAGTTTGAGTTTTCAACATTCACTTCAATTATTTTAGCTCCGTTTTGCTTTGCAATTTGCGGTAGCATCGATGCCGGCATCACTTCACCGGTAGTACCGATTACCAAAAAAACATCCGCGTTTTCTGCAGCTTCAGCTGATTTTTGTGCAGCTTCCGGCGGAATTCCCTCTCCAAAAAATATGAAATCCGGTTTTAAAACACCATTGCACTTTTTACATAAAGGTGGTAAAACACTCAAATCTATATCCGAAGAATGGTATTTGGAAGCACATTCTGTACAGACCATAGTTTGGGCAGTACCATGATATTCATAAACTTCTTTACTGCCCGCTTCTTGGTGCAAATTATCAATATTTTGTGTAATGAGTGCTTTTAAAATCCCTCTTTTTTCCATTTCAGCTAATGCTTTATGTGCCGGGTTTGGTTTTGCCTTACCAAAAAAATCATAAAATAACTCCCTGATAACTTTCCATGCATCATTAGTATTAGTATGAAAATAGTTTATATCGAGCACAACAGGGTCGTATTTACTCCACAAACCCGTACTTCCTCTAAAAGGAGGAATGCCGCTTTCAACAGATATTCCAGCACCGGTAAAGGCTATGGCAAATTTTGCATTTTTCAATAATTTTGCGGCTTCAAATAAATATTTATCCATACTATTTTTTTATGAAATTCATTATGGTAAAGAGAAAATCTTTGTGCTATTATAATATACTTTTAAAAAATCATAAATCTTTAAAAATACGCGCTAAAGAATATCCCGGAGCTTTTACTTCCAAATCTAAAAAATAGCCAAAAGGTGTTTGTGCCGTTTCATAATTGGCATTTTGCATTCGGGCTTCTGCTTTATCAAAAAGCTCTTTGGTAAATTCAGGCTTGGCTTTACTTTCGGATAAATGCGCAAAGGAATGCAGAATTACTTTATTGGTTTCGTTCTTTTTAGCTGCCCATTTTAAGTTTTTTACTAGTTTTTTCTCAACAGATGTAAGATTATCTTCATCTTTTTCTTCGGCTTGAATAAAAGCCACCAAAACATTTTCAAAATCCTTTTCTTCCGAAATATTTTTTACAAAATCTAAATTTTTCACTGCCGGCTTATAGGCAAATTTTGTACAATAAATCATTAATAACTTCATTAGTTTATTTTTTATTTAAAGGTACTGTAAAATAAAATGTTGAACCTTTGTCTTTTTCACTCTCAAACCATATTTTTCCACCTACAAGGTCAATAAACTCTTTACACAATATTAAGCCTAAACCTGAACCCCTTTCTTGCTCTGTTCCATAAGTTGTTTTTCCTTGTTCAACTTTAAATATTTTTGATTTTTTATCTTCAGAAATACCTATTCCCTTATCCTTAACACTAATTTGCACTTCGGTCTTTGTTTTTTCAACAGAAATAATAATTGTTCCTTTACGTTTAGAGAACTTTATTGCATTAGATATTAAATTACGCAATACAGTATCAATAATATTATAGTCAGCATACAAGTCCTGTTCAGAAATAGGCTCATAGCTTAATTTCAAGTCCTTTTTAATGGCTTCACTGGCAAAAAGTTTCAGATTGGTATCCACAAGTTCATTTATATTCAGATTAGTCGGTACCGGCTTTAATTTACCCCTTTGCGATTTAGCCCATTGAAATAAATTTAACATCATTTCATAGCTACTACCGGCAGCTTCGTGTATCAATTTGCTAAACTCCTTTATCTTTTCAGGCTCTAATTTATCGTATTTGTTCATTAACAAACCTGAAAAGCCTATAATCGTATTAAACGGATTTTTTAAATCATGCGATATTACAGAAAAGAATTTATCTTTTGTAGCTATTAGTTTTTTATATTTCTTTTCTGATTTCAATAAAGCCAGTTGCTTATTTTTAAGCTCTGTTTCAATATGTTTTTTCAAAATATTTATTGAAGCAATATAAATAAAAGCTTCCACAAAATCAGGACTGGCAATTTGAGCATTTTCTTTTAATAGAATAATTATATTCCCGAAAATCTTCTTCTCAGCAACAATTCCAATTAAATAAACATCTTTAAAGCTGAATTTATCTTTAATATAATCATTCACCTTTATATTTGACATGTCTTCAAAAAAACGAAAAAAATCACCTTCATACTTATGCAAATTTATTTGCTTAAGCTGTTCTATAAACTCATCAGAAACGGTAATATCATCAACAAAAGGGTTCCATGCTACTTCTTCAAACTCTTTCATCAGTTTTAAAAAATCAGCGCCATATATATTTTTTGCCCTGCTTGTTTTTTCTTGTTCATTAACAGTACCGATAATGACAACACTGTCAGGTATCATCTTTATAAGCGTGTCTCCGATATAGTCGTTAATTTCTTCAAAAGTTTTAAGCTGCAAAAATTGGATGGAGCTATCAATAAGTAATTGTAGTCCTGCATAATATTTAAATTTTTTATCTTCAATTCTTTTCTCAACACTAATATTTTTAGAACTACCCATTATTCCGGTAATCTGTCCTTCTTCATTAATAATTGATTTTGCGTGCTCTTTAAACCAAACAATATGTTTGTCTTTATGTATTCTACGACACTCAAAAGTTTTGTGGGTAATTTTATTTTCAAGGATACTTTCAAGTATGTCTATAACATATATTCGGTCATCAGGATAAACCGTATTTATCCAATCACTAAAAAGAATATTTTGTTTCTCTTCATAACCCAATAAGTTGAATAAATGTTTATCGCATTCTATTTTAATTAAGTTTTTATCCAATTCCCAAATACCGGCTTGTGTACTTTCCAAAGCAAAATCATACTTTTGCTTGTGTTTATTTAAATTTTGCAAGATTTGTTTTTTATCTTCTATATCTCGAAAAACCCCTTGATAACCAATTATTTCCCTAAATTGGTTTTGCAGAATAACTGCTTTCATATTAACCCAAATGCTACTTTTGGTTTTGTGCAATAGTTTTATATCAATAGATATATAGTACTTATCTTTTTTTTGTAAACTATTTTTTAACTGTTCTTTTTCCTTGCGCAGTGTATCCAGTATCAACCGGTAAGATATTGAAGTTACCAGTTCTTTTATGTTTTTTTTATAGTAAAACTCCGGTTGAAATCCTGTTAAGTTTTGTATAGATGAACTAATAAACACGGTTTTAAGTTTATGGTCCGTAGTCCATACAACATCATACATATTTTCGGTGAGCATTCTAAAACGTCTTTCGCTTTCAATTAAGGCAAGTTCTGCTTTTTTTCTTGCATGGATATCTTTTATAATTATCTGATATTGATTATTAGGTAGTAAGGTAGTGGTAGTTGAAACATATATTTTTTTTCCGCTCTTTTTTAACAACCGTTGCTCAGAACTAAACTCATTGGCAGGTTCTTCCGGAACTTTTCGATTAAAACTGGTAGGTATTTGCTGATTATCGAGTATTTGATTTATTTTTTTTTGCCTTAATTCTTCTTTTGAATATCCGCTTATGCTTAGCACTTTTTTATTGCAACTAATAATTTGCCCTTTTTCATCACCAATAATCATAGCAGCCCCTCCTTCTTCAAGAAGAATTTCCAATTCTTTTACTCTTTTCCGATGAATTTTGATTAATTTTTTAAGTTCAATGTTCTCATTTTTTAATAAGTCCAACTCTTCCCTAAAAGGAGTATTTTCATTTTTTATATTATTTTGATTTTTCTTTTTCAAGTCAGAAATTATAAACTTAGTTTATAAATGCAATTTACTAAAAAAAATATTATCCTTAAAATATTAATTAAAAATGTTCGCAAAATGTTTATTATCATATGTTTTCCGACATACAAATATATTTATCTATCTATAAATTAACAAATTAAAATATACAAACATATATAAATCCAACTATATGACAAATATCATTGTTCGTGTAAAAAAGCCATAATAAATTGCTGTTTTAAAATCTAAAATTTAAACCCTATGAAAACATTGAAACATTTTTTTCTGACAATCGTCTTATTTCTATTAATCAGCAATGTGTCGGCTCAAGAAATACCTTCCTATTACAAAGTAGGAGTTTTAAAAGGAAGCATGCAAGATGCTAAAACAAAAGTGAGTAATGCACTAAAAGCAAAAAACTTTAAAATATTTGGTTCATACAGCCCTGCCGGAAACCCTTCATACAAAGTTATTTGTTTTACCCGGAACGATATTTACGGAATAACGCTTATAGGTAAAGATCAACGTGTATTAGCAAGCATGCAAAAAGTAGCGCTACGCAAAACCGCAACAGGTATTGAAGTAAGTTTGCTTAATCCTGAGTATATTTTTAACGCCTATTTAAGAGATAAAATTACTCCTTACGAAGCTAAATTACAAAAAATTACAAGCGATATTAAAGAGGCATTAAAACCGGTAGGTGATGATTTTACACCCTTTGGAGGTTCATTAAGCAAAAAAGAACTGCGGAAGTATCATTACATGATGGCTATGCCCTATTTTGATGATCCTGTTGAATTAAAAACGTTTAGTTCTTTTGAAGAAGGGGCACGCATAATTGAAAATAATTTGGCTGCAAAAAAGGGAAATACTTTAAAAGTGTACAGCTTGCGCTTTAACAAATCAAAAATTGCAGTTTACGGTGTTGGTTTACTCAACAAAGAAGAAGGTGAAGCTTATTTTTTACCAAAAATCGGCGACAGCCATATTGCTGCCCTTCCTTATGAAATTTTGTTGTTAGGAAATAAAGCCCTTATGTTGCACGGAAAGTACCGTTTAGCACTTCATTGGCCCGAATTAACCATGTCTCAATTTATGAAAATTTCATCAACACCGGGTGATATTGAAGATATGATGGAAGCACTTTGCGAACAGTAAAAGTATATTTTGTCCGGCTATTATTGTCGGACAAATTAGTACCTGTCTATAAAATTATTAAAAATCAGGTGCTTTATAGACAAACGCTAATTATTATTTATTCAATATCCATTTTTTCAAAGCCGGATTATAAACAAATTCCGGCACATTAATATTATTCTTTTTCAATAAAGTACGCGAATCATTCATAAACAATTTCATTTGTTTTAAATAACTAAATCCAAGACTTGTATCGTCCTCATATTGCGATACAGGTAAAACATAGTAATCTCGTAGTTTACCGTCAGCTTTCCGTTTTGGACGATATACCCAAATCAGGTAATAACCGGCATCTTCAATACTTAAATCACCATTGGGGTGTTTCACCAGTTTCATTTGCGCTAAAGCTCCTCCATCGCAATATCGCCATGTTCCGTAATTTGAAACAAAATTCCCAAGCGAATAGACTATAAAAACATCTTTTTCCTTCTCTGATTTGCTTTTAAGGCGATATTTTTTCATTTCCTGAATAACATGCGGGTGTGAGCCAATGATTACATTAACCCCATTTTCAAAGCAGAATTTTGCTAATTCTTTTTGTTCTTGATTAGGATAGCGTTCATACTCTTTACCCCAATGAAAAAATACTATAATTGCATCATAATTATTTTTCCGTATATCTGCCAGGTCTTTTTTTATTATTGCTGTATCTATTTTATTTACTACAGTATTGGCAGTAAATATACTGTCATTAACACCATAGGTGTAATTCAATAATGCAATGCGCATACCCTTTTTTTCAATAATCATCGCTTGTTTTTTCTTTCTTTCCTCTTGATTACGAAAAATGCCGGTGTGCTTAAAACCAACACTGTCTAAAACATCTAAGGTGCGTAAAAAACCGGTAACTTCATAATCATATACATGATTATTAGCCGTAACCAAATAATCTATTCCCGCTTTTTTAATATCAAAAGCTAAAGCATCCGGCGAACTGAATTTAGGATATCCGGCATAAGGTTTTCCGCTTAATGTAACTTCCAAGTTTGCAATAACCGCATCAGCATTCTTTATAATATCCTGTATTGGTTCAAATTGGGAGGAAAAATCATATTTTCCGGTTTTTGCATTATAAGCCGATTGTATTTGCAAATCATGCTGCATAATATCGCCCAAAAAAAGCAATGTTATTTCTTTACGGGAACCATTTTTAACAGAATCAGAATTGGAAATATTAGCTGTGTTTTGACACGATACAGTAATTACCTGAAAAATTAATATCAGGTTTATATAAAAAACTTTCATTAATTTATTAATTGAATTTATAGGAGATAATGCGTTATACTCTAAAACCAACAACTAAAACATCATCAATTTGGCGGTAATTTTCTCCGTTACCATCTGTATAGCTAACCCATTCATCAAATTCTTTTTCCAGAATTTGTCTTTGTTCTTCCATTGGCAAATGATGAATTTTAAGCAACAAATTTCTTAACCTTGAAATCATAAACTTTTTACCGTTTTCGCCCCCGAATTGGTCAACATAGCCATCAGAAAACATATAAATTGCATCTCCTTTTTGCAATTGAATTTCATGATTGGTAAACGACTCTTTTTCTCTAATAAATATCCCAACCGGCATTTTATCGGCTTTATATTGCAATAACTCTCCCTCACGGATTATAAATAGCGGATTATGTGCACCTGCGTACTGCAATGTTTTCCGTGCTTTATCCATTACAATAAGAGCCATATCCATACCGTCTTTGGCTTCATCATCAGAACCCGTTTGGCGTAAAGATGTTTTAACTGCATTTCGTAAATGATTTAATATAATGTGTGCACGCATTACTTCGCCCGATTCGGGGTCGTATTTATTTACAATCTCGTTTAAAAATGAAATTCCCAACATGCTCATAAAAGCACCGGGTACACCATGACCGGTACAATCGGCAGCTGTGAAAACAAAATTATCATAGTTTTCGGTAGCCCAATAAAAATCGCCGCTAACAATATCGCGCGGACGGAAAAAGACGAAATACTCCGGCAGTTGTTTTTGCAAAAACTCATCGGGGGGTAAAAGTGCTTGTTGAATACGTTGTGCATATTTAATACTATCGGTAATATCACGATTTTGTGCTTCAATTTTATCTTTTTGTTCCTGTAATATATGATTTTTCTCTTCAAGAATACGGTTTGTTTTTTGCTTGTTTCTGAAATTTTTATAAATCACGAAGGCCAAAATCAGCATAAACACAAAGCCCGCGACAAAAAAGTAAGTAAGCATTTGTTGTTGTTTCAAACGCTCTTGCTGAATGGCATCTTTTCGCTTTTGCTCTTCTTCCTGCAAACGCTGTTTTTTATCAAACTCATATTGCATGGCAAGCTGTGTCATTTTTTTGGTGTTGTCTTCGTTTTGCAGGCTATCTTTTAAATTTACGTAAGCTGCTAAATAAGAATAGGCTTTATTATATTTTTTTCTACGCTTTAGCATTTCTGCTATATTTTGATATAATTCTACCGTAATATTTCTTGCTCGAATTTCTTTCGATATTTTCAAGGCATCTTTATAATACTTCAGAGCTTTTAACTCATCACTTCTTTCTTTATAATAATCACCGATATTTTTATATGTATTCGCAATTCCAAATTTATTTCCCATTTGTTTTCTTAATTCAAGGCTTTTGCTCAAATAATTTATTGATTTTTTAAAATCTTTTTTCCTCATATAGATAAGCCCCAGCATTTCGTACATATTTGCTATATATCGAATATCTCCTATATCTTCAAAGACCGGTAAAGCTTTTAGCAATGAGACTTGCGATTTATTCAAACTCGCAGTATCAGTATTTATGAGAACTGTAACTGATTTTGAGTATAAAGCATCTCTTTTATCCAAGAATTTATCATACAAAACTTTTGCTAAATAATAATTAATTTTAGCAATACCTAATTGGTCATTTAGTTCGGTATAAGTTTTTAAAGCATCTTCAAAATATTTTGCAGCTTGCTCTTTTTCTCCATTTTTATCATAAACTAATCCAATAGCTGCATTAACGGCTGCTACACCTTTTTTATCACCGATTTCATCGCGTATTTTTAAACTTTTGAAGAAATAATCAAGTGCTGCTTTTGTGTTGCCTTGCTGGTCATAAATATTACCTAAATTTCGTAAATCAATGGCAATCCCTTTTTTAAAACCAATACGCTTAAACTCTTTAAGGCTTTTTTCATAAATCACACGAGCAGTGTCATATTCTCCTTGATAGTAATATATAGTTGCCTGATTTTTAAAGGCATAACCTAAACCCTTTGAATAATCTAATTGTTTTGCTAAATCAATACTCAGATTAGCCAAACTGTCCGCAGTATGAGCATCTTTAGCTTTTAATTTCCACACCAAATCATTTATTGCATTTACTTTATTAGTATCATCAGGCATTTGTAGGGTAGCCGTAATAATACTATCGGTATTTTGTGCTTTAAGATGACTTATATTTAAGCCAAGCAATAAAATGAAGAATATTTTAAATCTTGTTTTCACTACAGTGTTTTTTCTTTATAAACAATTTCTATATACAGACTTAAAAACTTATTCCTGAATGAATTAAAAACTCAAACAGAAACAAATATCATTTCTATATTTTAAACACATCAAATATAATACTATAAATTTAAAATTGTAAATAAATCTTTTAGATTAATTGATAATTAAATTAAAAAAGCCGCAAAAAGCGGCTTTTTCATTATCTGCACCGTTATAATTATTTTACGACAGCAACTTGTTTTGAATAGCTTTTATTTCCGGAAATTACATTTACTATATAAATCCCTTCTTTTACATTAAGAGGAATTGTATTTAAACCTTTGAAATAAAGCTTATCCTTTTTAATCATTTTACCCTTAATATCGTATATTTCATATCGATAATCGGAATTATCAAATATTCTGATATTGATATTACTTGCATTAGAGAATATATCAAGTCGTAATTGTTCTTTAGGCGTATTCTCAATACTTGTAATACCCGCACCAAACTTAATTTCAAATCGCTTTTCCGGATCTCCTGAAACATAATTGAAGTTATAATCAGGATTTGTCCTTAAATCCTGTGTTGTATTGTTTTTTAAATCTTTAAGTTCTACGCTAACCGATGCATCAAAATTAAGCTCTTTAACGCTAATTTTATAAGCACCGTCAACACTTGTCTTCAAGTAAACAGGAACAATTATTTCTTGATTTCCCGGAGGTGTAAGTGTATTAATTGCCATTTTCGATTCATCAGACTGCAAGACCGAATAAATTTGAGGAACGGCATCATCCTCTGCCAATAACTTAAATGCATCGAGTTGAGCATCATAATCATCAGTAGCTTCCGGAAGAAAGCGAATAATTGCTTCATCCGAATAGGAATTTCCTTCAACTGCTAATTTTAAATAATCATTTGGGACAGCTTTTAAAGGAGTACTAAAGTCATAATGTGTTCGTGCACTATTGTTTAAGCTAAAAGTAACATTTGCATCATTAGCCCGAACTAAAAATGCTTTACCTATAGGTAGATAGGGTATTCCTCCGTTCAAAGATAAACCACCTTTCATATATACCGCATACTGTTTTGTTTGTTCGTTATAGGTATAAACCGCTGCCGAAATATTATCTGTATTTACCGAATCCCATAGTATGGCACTCGGGTAAGGATTTCCACTTAAATTCCATCCGGTTTCACCGGCAATGGTTTTTGAACTAAACTCTAAACTTTTACTAATATCTCCCGAATTAAACATTCCGCTTATAGAACTAAAATAATTGGTGCCGGGATATTCAATCTTAAATCCTTCCAATGCTGTAAAATCTTTTGCAGCGCTTAAAAGCTCCCAAGAGTTTCCGTTTTCGTTCCAAATATTAATATCAGCATCGCTTGTAAAACTACCTGAATTTACACCGGCAAAAGGAGCTGAAAATAATTCGGGTATGTTTTGAACAAACGAATGTTCAAAAA
>JALSLF010000303.1 GCA_026988445.1 Bacteroidales bacterium | reverse complement strand
GTATAATCCAGCGTATCCTGATAACTAAAGCTTCCACCTTCTGTCCATGAAATTACCTCGTTGTTATCTTCATACTTTTCACCTTGTAAGGTTTTTGATTTCATCTCAGTTTCGCCTGTTGCATATTTTAAAACAGGGGTTGAAACCAATAATGCTTTTTTATCAAAATACTTAGGAGGAACAGTACCTTTAATATCAACGGCAACTTTTCCGGCATGCATTTCAAGAGGACTAGGGTTAACAGTATACTTAATGTCTTTGGCTTTCTCAGCCATTTTGTCCACTCCACCGCAACTGTTTAATAAAAATAAAGCGGCGATTAATGATACAAAAGAATAAATTGTAACTTTCTTCATAATAGATAAATAAAAATGTTTGACTAAAGAATTTTCGGTAATTATATATTTATTGCAAATCTAAATAATGTTTTTTATAAATAAAACCTTTAAGTCGTTTTTTTTAAATAAAAAGCAAAAAAAAACCATAAAAGATAACAATTTTCACAAAATTACCCTATTTATGCCAACAGAATAATTTTTGTTAAATATCACATCCACAATAATTTCAAAATCCTTAGGGTTATTGACAAAATCAATGCCATTTGTATCTATAATCAAAAACTTGAGATTTTTTTCTTGCTTAAAATACTCAAAATAATTATGCCGTAGCGTTTCCAAATATTCTTTTTCAATAGTTTGCTCATAGTCTCTGCCCCTTTTTTTTATGTTTTTCAATGCATTTTCGCTACTCAAGTGCAAATACACATATAAATCGGGCTTTGGTAAACCGGTATAGATGATATTGAATAATTTACGAAAAAGATTGTATTCATCATCGGCTAAGGTAGATTTAGCAAAAATTAAAGACTTAGAAAAATAATAATCCGAAACGGAAAAACTTTTAAATAAATCACCACTGGCAAGCTCTTCTTTAAGCTGTTGGTAACGTTCGGCTAAAAAAGATAGTTCTAAAGGAAAAGAGTACTTATCGGGACTTTTATAAAATTTAGGAAGAAAAGGATTATCGGCAAATTGCTCGAGTATAAGTTTGGCGTTAAATTTTTGGGCTATCATTTTTGATAAACTGGTTTTTCCTGCTCCAATTAAGCCTTCAATAACAATAAAGTTGTAATTCACAGATTTTGAGTTTTTTATTAGATATATAAAAAAACTTTGTCAAAGCTTAACTTCAAAGCTTGACAAAGTTTTAACAGTTTTTATTTAAATTCAGGACTTATTCCCATATTGTAATATGCAAAAGCCCAACGGTCAGCATATTGTTCAATAATCTTAGAGGTTGGTGTTCCGGCACCATGCCCTGCTTTTGTTTCAATTCGGATTAATATGGGATTTTTACCTTTTTGATGCTCTTGCAGCGTAGCGGCAAATTTAAACGAATGAGCCGGCACCACACGGTCGTCATGATCGGCAGTAGTGATTAAAGTTGCCGGATATTCGGCATCTTTTACATTATGCAAAGGGGAATAGGCCAATAAATATTTAAACATTTCTTCCGACTCTTCCGAAGTTCCATAATCATATGCCCAACCCGCACCTGCTGTAAATTTATGGTAGCGCAACATATCCAAAACCCCAACTGCAGGGAAAGCTACTTTTGCAATATCCGGACGTTGAGTAATAGTAGCTCCAATTAACAAACCACCGTTTGAGCCCCCTGCTATTGCCAGATAATTTGTTGATGTATATTTTTCGGCTTTTAAGTATTCTGCTGCGGCAATAAAATCATCAAAAACATTTTGCTTGTGCATTTTAGTTCCGGCAAGATGCCATTTATCGCCGTATTCTCCACCTCCACGTAGATTAGGCTGTGCATAAATCCCACCGTTTTCTAACCAAATTATCATTGCCGTGCTGAAACGCGGGGTTAAACTGATGTTAAAACCTCCGTACGCATATAAATAAGTCGGATTTTTTCCGTTCTTTTTCAAGCCTTTTTTATAAACAATGTACATCGGGACTTTAGTACCGTCTTTACTTTTGTAAAAAACTTGTTCGGTTACATAATCATCAGGACTAAAATCAATTGCGGGTTTCCAATATAATTCTGATTTACCCGATTTTATATCGTATTTAAAAATAGTTCCCGGGTAGGTAAAAGAAGTAAATGTATAGTAAAGATGGTCGTCTTCTTTTTTTGCACCAAAACCACTAGCAGTTCCGGATGTTGGAAGTTCTATTTC
>JALSLF010000302.1 GCA_026988445.1 Bacteroidales bacterium | reverse complement strand
GGATAAAATTAACAGCTTTCTTATTGATATTTATCAAACATGATTATTGTCATTTTTTCACAATTCACGGCACTATATCTTTACACAATAAAAAAATACTAAAGCATATTTTTAACCATTTATCTTATTTTATTATGAAGAAAATAATTCTTTTTGCAGTATTGCTTTTTATTCAGGAGTTTGGGTTCAACCTGATGGCTCAGGAAGAAGAAAAGCCCACTGAAATTTTCAAGCTGGGTATAGAAATCAGACCCAGATTAGAGTACTACAACGGGTACAAGACTTTAAGACCCACAAATGCCGACTACGGCTTATCAGTTAGTCAAAGAAGCCGCTTTAATTTAGATTTTAAAAATCAAAGTTTTCAAGCAAGAGTTTCTTTGCAAGATGTTCGTATTTGGGGAAGCCAACAACAATTAAACACGAATGAAGACTTTGCAGTATCTATTCATGAAGCCTGGGGTGAAGCTTTTATTAATGATGCACTTTCAATGAAATTTGGTCGTCAGGAAATCATCTACGATGATCACCGTATTTTTGGTAGTGTAAACTGGGCGCAGCAGGCAAGGAGTCATGATGCTTTATTGTTTAAATACAAAACCGAAACTTTTAAAGCAGAATTAGCATTTGCTTACAATCAAGATGCGGCTAAATTATCCGGTACAGATAATGTTGTAAATCCAAAAAACTATAAAGCATTTCAAAATTTATGGTTTAATTATAAACCAAGTAACGCATTTAATATCAGCTTTTTGTTTTTAAACAACGGAAAACAAATTGAAACAGGAGGAACTGCATATGGACAGACTGTTGGTCCAAGATTAACCTATAAATCGGATAAGATTGGCGCACATGCTACCTTTTATTATCAAGGCGGAAAAAGTAATGATACTTTAACTACCGGAGAACAACGTAAAATTAATGCAATGTATTTTGCTGCTGATGTTTCGTACAGTTTTTCTAAAATGTTTTCAACGGTGTTGGGTATAGAGCAACTTACAGGCAACAGCCAGTTAGAAACTACTGATGAAATTAATGTATTTACTCCTTTTTACGGAACAAATCATAAATTTAACGGACACATGGATTACTTTTATGTAGGCAGTGGTCACGGAAATGTTGGATTAACCGATATTTATCTGCAATTAAACGCAAAATTATCGAAAGTGCAATTGGGAGCTCATACGCATGCTTTTTTGGCTGCCGCCGATGTTGCTGATCCGGCGAACCCAACTGTTGCTATGGATAAATATATGGGAACAGAGCTAGACCTTTTCATTACTTTTGCAATAACAAAAGGCGTGAAATTTAAGGGCGGATATTCGCAAATGTTTGCCACACAAACTATGGAAGCCGTAAAGGGCGGAGATGCTAATCAAACAAATAATTGGGCTTATGCAATGATTTTATTTAAGCCTACTTTGTTTGAACATAAAAAATAGCAAATTTCCTTTTCAGGACAAAACAATAAGCTATTTACTGTTCTGATTTCCCGATTGCTTTGCTTATATACAATAAAAAACAAAGTTTATGACAGAATTGATTAAAAATATTATACCACCGAAAAAATGGGTATTTCCTGTGTTAATAATTACAGGTTGCATTATCGGTTTGCTGGCATTTATCATTTATACATCCAATGCAGTTTCCTATCTGTCGGATAAACCGGAAACCTGTATTAATTGTCATGTAATGGTGCCTCAGTATGCTACCTGGCAACATAGTTCACATCGTGAAAATGCAAGTTGCAACGATTGTCATGTGCCTCATGATAATGTTTTTAATACATATTATTTTAAGGCAAAAGATGGACTAAGACATGCAACAATGTTTACTTTACGCATGGAACCACAGGTTATTTTTATCCATGAAGCCGGACAAAAAGTTGTTCATGATAACTGTGTAAGATGTCATAGCGAACTTTTAACGGACACGAAATTAGACACGCAAACAAATTTTAAACATTACGAAAAGTCAGAAAGGGAGTGCTGGGACTGTCACAGGGAAGTACCTCACGGTAGAGTTAATAGTTTAACTTCTACACCCTATGCACGTACTCCTCAGGAGTCTCCTAAAATTCCCGAATGGTTAAATAAAAAATCTAAAAAATAAACTATTATGAGTGAACAAAAAAGAAAACCTATTGTTAACTGGTTAATTTTAATCACAACTATTATTGTTGTATTTTTATTAGGATTATTAGCTT